>DATENM010000044.1 GCA_035275065.1 Blastocatellia bacterium | reverse complement strand
CATTGTCAGCAAGGGTTCGCTCAAGCGGGCGAATCGAGGTCATCGTCGCTTTCCTCCTCAAGTTTTTACAGTGCTTGAAAAGGATAAAGCTGCGGTGGCCTTTTATGCATTTTCAAAGATCATTTTTGTCCTGTACTAAGGAAAATATTATGGATTGGGCAAACTTCGACGCCGGGTATCTGATGGAGGCGGTGCCAGTAGAATTCGCCCCGAATCTGCCTATCCCTTTCGGCGCATAAGGGGCAAAATCGGAACCAGTCTATGGACGTGCTGAAAGTGCCTTTTCCTACAGAATAAGAGATACCAACTCCGTTGTTGGCTTTCATTTGTTCTCGAATGCGTTTCAATCTCTCCTGTGGAAGAAATCGTGCGTAAAATGGCAGCAAGGTGTTTCCATCAATAATCCTGTCTACTGAGCGGTGGTGCCCAGGGGGCAAATGGTCCTGTAGGTAGGTTAAGCGACTTGGTAAGTCGATAACTGCGAGAGCGCTACGAGCGCCGAAAATCTCACTGATTAATGAGCGTGTGTTTGGGTATTCCAGACGATCACTGTATCTGGCACATACGCTATACAACAATTCGTCTGGGTAAGGATCAGGGAAAATTGCCAACATTCTATGTCCTTCTATTCTAGGTGTTCCTTTGCCGATCGAATAAATCCTTTTTCTGAGAGTACGTCATATGCATCAACGCCTTGATCCTTCGCACGAGTTGCAGCTAATAACAGCTCATTATTTTTGACTGGTGCCTTAGCTTTCTTTTTTGTAGTACCCTTGCCATCACGAAGCCGCCTTTTAGCTTTGTTGAGATCTTCACTCACTGTAGACTGTTCCTGCTGAGGAGTGGTTTTGCTATCCATCGTCTGTTTACTCTCCGATTGATTTGGGTTAACTTCCTCAGAGGCTGCTAAGGTGGAAGAAGCGTATACAACCTCTTCAATAAACTCCCCGATATCGATCGGCTTCACATCTTTTATTTTGAAGAGCGCCGCCATATCATGAATTTTCAGGGCAGATAACACTTTGGCTGCTGAACGAAAGTACTCTTTAGCCACAAATTGCAGGGTTTTTTCAGTGACGGTTTCTTTGCCAGAGCTGATCGCATATATCTGTGCGATCATATACATCTTAGCTGCAATGTCTGTGATTCCTTGGCTCTCGAAATGAAGCGCATGGCTCAAGCCCCCAGTTAATTTGAACCGTTGCTTCGTATACTGATAGAGCCATAAATCATTTATAAAACGCTCCCAATCCGATTTTTTCCCTTCTGAGTCTTTCTCTGTCATAGGATCCCATATCAAGTCTCCCTGGCCGGCTCCCCGGCGGATCTGGCGGAATTCACCCGTAAGTATTTCATAAGCCGCATATGTGCCGACCAGGATAACAGGCACGCCTAACCCATTGTTCAAACTTACGAAGAAGTTGAGCATCTCATTCCTTCCACCGCTCGCCGCCTCACTCAAGTTTTGAATTTCGTCTATAACCAGTAAGCCTACACCCAGTTCTCCAGCCGCACGCATCATGTGCAAGCTTAGTTGATGACCCGAGCGCCCTTCATAGTTTTTGTAGTATTTGGTTCCTAAAATGGAATCGATTGTTTGGAAGAAACTCAAGCAGAGGCCACGTGTTGATCCGTTGGGAGGACAATCAAGCTTGATCCACACAATTTGTACACAAGTAAAATCCTGGTCTCTATAATGGTTGTGTATGGCGACTTGGGGGTAAAGGGACAAAATTTCGTGGATGGCCCGACTTTTTCCAATTCCGCTTATTCCCACTATACTGAACCCTGTGTTCATTGTTCCTATGCGGACCCGATGGTGTGAGGCAGTCTTCAAAAATTCGGCACTCCTGTTCAAGTGCCTGCGATGCTCCGGAGTCAGCGGGTTTCGTTTCAAATATCCTCCCCGTATAGCTCGTGAGATACGTTGTTCTAAATCGATATGTGTGGGCAGGACAGAGAAAAGTTGTAAAGCATTTTGTATTTCGTGGTACCGTTGATAGGGCGGTGCATTGCGTTGGCCCCTATCATACGGTGGATAGAATGCCATATGAAGGGCGGCTTCTTCGGGAGAGAGGATCGGTGGCAGAGCTTCTATCAGCGGATTGCCACGGTATGCAGCGACCATTGGGTCGCAGTACGATGCTTCTACGGTCTCTCCCTCGTAAATAATCCGAGGTGAAGAATTTACTATTTCAGTCCTCGTTTTGATCATAATCGCACCGTCCTTCCCGTACTTGCTCCAGAACGTCGTGGTAGTTTGGACGCGATAAGACTTCCTGGTCCGAAGTCTCTTTGCGCGTAAGTGGTATTACGTTTTCGCCTCTTTCGAAGGGAACTCCCGGCGTGAGGTCGAAGGCCTCTGATTCGCGCAGCTTATTCTTCTGCTCCTGTCGGTGCTGGCGCATATCTTTCAAACGAGTACGGTTACTCTCACCATTAAAGAGTCCATCAGCTCTTTTCAGAGCATTGGATACGATCGCCTCGCCTTGCGTCTCATAGTAGGCACTTGACTGGATGTCTCGTATTTCTGCAGCCTTTTTCTGTTGACGGTCTATCGCGTAGTAGTCGTCAATCTCATGTAGATCAAATTCAGCAAACCTTTTACTGCTTTCGGTGAGTCGGCATACCTCTAATTCTTTTCCTTTATTGAGGGGGAGATATGTAGTCCTGGGTTTGCGTGGGTCAAAAGCTAGATCCACATACCAGTCCTTTGCCACAGGTCTGACGAACCAATCTTCCCGCAGAGCAAGGTCGCATTCGTAAAATAGATTGTGAAATTTAATACCGTGGTGTGTAACCTTTGCTTTCTCTCTGGGAAGCAAGTTGAGCATGACGATCTCGGCTCGTCTCATACGTGGCTCACCAAATCGGCGTAGGCCATGGTTCCAGAGGTCCATCGGATATCGTTCAACACCTTCTCTTATCAGATATTTATCCATTGGGTAAGAATCCAAGCGATGGGTAAGGTTATATTCGATTGTGGAGAGGACTATGAGCTTTCGAAACTCCTCAAGGGTCAGCACCGCATCCAGTCGGTAGTCCCTGTCGCCCCGTTCGCGTGGCCATCTGACAGCTCCAGGCACCCAGTGGATGACCTCGTCATTCGCGATATCAATATATTTTTCAACAATCCCTTTCCAATCTCCCCGGCAACTACCTGTATTAACGACCTTGATACCGAGCCCCTCGACCATACTATTTGCCTTTGGACTCAATAGCTCTCCCCGATCCGCCACTAACTCATTACAGAGATGGTGACAGGGCCAATCTATATCCGAGTCAGGGATGTTGTGCTCTTTACAGTACGTGAGTTTGTCTGTCATGGCATTGGCTAAAGCCATCATCGCCCCAATCCAGTTGGGCCCCTCCAGCCCTATATACAGCCCCACTACCATCCGGCTGAAGACGTCAATTACGAAATAGATGACTGGACGTCCTATGATCCATTTAAAGTTGAGCGAACTTATTAAGTAGGCGTCTCCGATAGTTGCATCAATCTGATAGATCGAGCCAGGCCCGAACGCCTTAGAAGTGGAGTCTTTCAGTACCGGGCGATGGCGGAGATCAAATGCGCGTGTACCTTCGCGCGCTACGATTCTTTTCTTTTTCTCAATCAATTTGTAATACCAATATATGAACTGTCTGAGTGTCGGGAGTTTGTCTGACGGAGCTAAAATAGGTACCTCAACACCATTCTTGAGTTCAAACCGGACATTAAAAAACTTCTTGAGCGTTGATTTGAAGGCGCTCTTAAATGTCCTTTCTTCTCGTGTTTGAACGAACAGCTTATAGCCCTTCAGGAACTTATCTTTTATTGTTGCTGTTACTCTGACACCCTTACCCTTTTCTATATTGGTATCATCGATGCTTTGGCCTATGGAGTTGGGAGGGCTTGACTCTGAAGCTAATCTTTCTTTGCCTGGTGCGCCACAATGATCGAAATCTGGAATCAATGCATTCTTCATCTGCCCACGTTGCCAATAGCGGCGTAGAAGAAAATAGATTGTCTCTTTCTGCTTACCGGTACTCTCAGCTAGTTTTGCTACTAGAGGCCCTCGCTTCCAGCGATCAAATAGATCGAGGGAGTTCGTTTCTACTAGGGGACCTATAATCTGCCAAGCATCGTTTCTGTAACGGACTTGATTCTGGGAAAAGAATTCTTCTGGCCGACTTAAAGAGTCAAACGGATCGTCGTATCTATGTACCCTGCCTTCCTTGGCTGCGGCTTCTATTTCCTCATAGCTGCTGTATCTGGGGAAGGCGCTGTCATCAAGTAAACGGATGCTGACTACGTTGATCTTGCTGGGATCAATCCACAGTATGCGCTCAAGGACGCCATCTTCCCATTTCACAACTTCATTTACTGCAAACGGCATAGCCCACCTCCTAGCCTTTTGTAAGTTGTCTTTTGAAAGGCTTCTACTTTGATAGAAAGGGATAAGGGATATACATAGTAAGAAGGCTACGACCCTTTCCTTCTTAGTAGACGTGAGTTTCCGGCCCTTTGGTCGTGAAGGAGAATAAAGCGTTTTAACTTGGCTTTCCATTTGAAATATCATTTGCCGAATCAGGTATAGATTTGGAAAGAAGCCTCAAGCCGATTTCAGCCTCAGAGTATTCAGTGAGTAGTTCAGCAAAGGTAGTGGTTCAAATGGCTCGATCGGTCTGGTCATGTCGATTCTCCAATTTCCTTTTGCGATTAAATGCCAAGCGACTTTTAGGCTCACTCCTGTGTTCAAGCCAAACTCCCGATCGCAGGTTGCGGCAATAGCTGATAAGGAACCCTCTCCTTTAGCTACCAGTTCCGTAAGTCTTCTTGCGATGCGATAAACCTCTTTTTCAGAGAGAGGATGCAGACTTTCATGCTCAAAGTAAGGGTGCAAAACATTGACATTGCGAACGACTGCTCCCGGGATATCGCGTTCTGTCACAATAGCCCAATCGATCTTTCTTTTCTTGAAGAAAATACGCTCAATTTCAAATTTTTCCAGTACCCTTCTTTTAGAGAGATCTTGTGAATACTTAATCGTACGCGCTCGATAGCAGACTCCTTTTTCTCCAAGAGTCGTTAAGAGAAAATCCGTGGTCATTACGTAGGGTATTTTAGTGGTAGGATCTGAAGGATGCCTGACACCTAATTCCTTTGCTATTGCGACTGTTTCTTCGACTGGAAGTAAGGGATACTGCTCCCTGATGTCGACGACCAAGTTGGACCACTCGACAATACAGAAGTATGAAAATTCTAAAAGGCTAAAAAGATGGTGCACGCGATTAGTCTTCCAACTATAGACCCGAACTGAAAAGCCTCGTGAGGAGAACTCGTGAACGAAGGTCCATGGGAGAAAATTGCAGCCTACGCCTTGCCCGCGGCCTTGCCTGAGCTTTGTCTTCGTCGAGGTTCTTCTGTGACGTCTAGGCATTTTACGCCCCGCGCTGAAGGGTTCGGGATTAGCGTTTCCCTCCAGACTCCGGCTAGACGAAATCCTGGATTACCGTAGAGGGATACTAAGGAAGATGGCTGTACCTTATATCCTCAATCGGTAAAGAGTATATTTGATCACCTTTCTTGATCCGCAACCCCAAGTTGCTGGGCTGCTAGGTGAATTCAACAACTCTGAAAAAACTTTGTCAACTGCAAACTTAGAGTTATAGCTATAGTCTTTAGGGGAAATTCGAGGTCACTACCATAGATAGCTTATTCATGTGGAACGCACCGGCATTCGTCATTGTTAACCAGAGGTGGGATGTGGTTATATTGTTTTCTCCCGAGTCATACCTCTTTGAAGCTTGTGCGCTTATCTCTTGCGGCTTCAGATATCAATCATTGGCTGACGCCTTTTTAGCACCAAAGTGATACTCCGAAAGGTAGCGTTATTATGCTTGCTTCGATAAGCTCGGCCTTGTATTCGTCCGGGAACAGCAAATTAGACCTCGGTAAGAATAGCGGTATACAGTGCTCATTAATCCGACCTAGATGGGACTTATAAGATACCTATGTCTTGAGTAGTCCAACAAAACTTTTTGGTAAATCGAATTTTTGGAAATCTGCAAGATGGAGCAGAATGAAGCTATAAACCGGCCATTAGGACAATCGAATATACTTGAGGGCACACAATCCGCATATTGGCATGGAACAATCCTGAAGAATGCATATGAAATTAATATTTCATATGCGTCGCGCGAAGGCTTCATTGACGAGATAGCCTACGCTCGATTTCGTGATCTATTAATTCTAAGATCGGGCGCAACTCTTTCTTATTCCGCTCAGATAATTGTCTGTATTTGTAGAAAAGGGCGGCGATATCGCTCTCATCATATTCTCGCTGATGATCAATCCGAAGGCCGCGAGCAACTGCAAACACCTCGTCCTCAGAAACGCCTAAGCCACGTGCTAATGCTTTGAGTATAGCCACTGTAGGATTGGTATTACGAGCTTGAATAATATCGTTCAAGGTTCCCGTACTAATCGACCGTCGGCTCCGCTTCTCTACCTGTTTGAAGGTCAGATTCTTCTCCTTCATCATGCGTCTGACATAGTCACTTAAAATCTCTGCCATGCTTGTCCAAAATTAGGGAATTTGCAGCTTTTAATCAGAAAGCGTAACAAAACATTTGTATGGTATTTCTAATTATTTGTATGAATTGCCTGTTGACAGCCAGCTCCATCCGTAATACCGTATAAACTCTCTGAAATGCCTTATGGACTGAGGATAAGACTCCACTCGGAATCTATAATCATTTTAGACAGGTCCACTCAGGGTTATTGTTTTAGGTTAGGTGAAAGTTCTTATGCGGATTAAAACACGTCATCTCTATATTCAACTGACCATCGTGATCTTAGTAGTGTCTGTATGTACGGTGAGTTCAAGGAAGCCCTCTGCGGCTCAGATTACACCGCGAGAGATCGTTTCTAGCTCTTCCGACTCCGACGTGTCTATATTGGGGCCTTCGAACGGCAGTCACCTTGGTGGTGCGGGCAGCATTAGTAACCTGACAGATTCAAACCATGCGCAGTGTCTGGCTATTGGTGACTTGAATGGCGATGGGATTAATGATCTGGCTATTGGCACACCGGATGCGATGCTCACTGTTGGCGGCATACAAAGAAGTGCGGCAGGCGCAGTGTACATTATCCTTGGCCGACGAGACATGCCTGCCGTCATTGATACTGCGGCAGGGCAGGCTGGAGGGGTTGATGTAACGATCTTCGGTGCCTCCGATGGGGACCACCTCGGTTTTTCACTCGCTATCGGAGATGTGAATGGCGACGGTATAGCCGATCTCATCATTGGCGCGCCTGGCGCAGATGCGCCAACTCGAAGTGATTCTGGTGCAGTCTATGTTGTCCTCGGCGGGCGCTCCTTAGGCAACAATGCCACTGTAGATTTTTCTCAGGGGCAGCTCGCAGACCTCACCATCTACGGGGCTGGCGAGCGCTTTGGTGCTGCCGTAGCGGCGGGCGGTGCCCGTAGCCAAGCAACGAACATCCCATCTGACCTGCTGATCGGTGCGCCAGGAAGCAGCTTGGATAGTTCTGGTTCAGCTTACCTGATTTACGGTAGATCCTCATTTGGTAGCCAGACGCGAGTGCTGGATTTATCGACGGGCGGCGCGGACTTCACCCTGCGCGGTGACCTCCGCCAGCACCTCGGCGTCTCCGTGGCCATCGGCGACTTCAATGGCGATCACCTCGGCGACCTCTTCGCCGGCGCTCCTGCCGCGAGTCGCCCCGACCGTGTTGACCAAACCGTCTCCATAGCTCCTGCCAGTCTGACCGGCGCGGTCTTCGGGGTGCTCGGGCCGTTCCCCCAAGGCGGCGTGCTCGACACCGCCAACCCGGCTGCACTCCTCTCCTTTTACGGCGGTGGCACCGGCCACCAATTTGGCATGGCGATTTCGGTCGCCGACCTTTCCGGTGATGGCGTTGCCGACCTGGTGGTCGGCGCACCCGAGGTCGGCGGCGTGTTCCTAGACCCAACGGACGGCAGCCCCTACACCCTGAATGGTCATGCTGGCGCGGCTTATGTCTTTGCTGGCAGGCCAGGGCTTTCGCCACGACGCTTCGATGCCGCCGCCAACGACTACCTGACCGTCTACATCGGCCTCGGCTTTTCCTGGGTCGGGTTTTCTGTCGGCGCGGGCAACTACAACGCGCCCGGCAATGCCGACACCATTCCCGACCTGCTGATCGGGCGGCCGGGTGGCGTTCGCGACACGCGGAGCAACGACGGCGGCGTCGGCGGCGTCAACGTCGTCTTTGGCGGGCACACCCTGGGGAGCGTGCGGATTCGGCCGCGCTCGCCGTTGAATCCGCCTGCGCAGCCCGACGAGGTATGGATCGGTAATCCGCCGTTTGGGCTGAACACGGACTTCGGCTTCGCGGTTGCGGCTGGCGATTTGAACGGCGATACCTCAGGCGACCTGATAACCAGCGCGCCGTTCGCCGCGGCTGCCGGCAGGCAACAGGCCGGCGTCGTCGAAGTCCGCTTCGGCACAGTCAAACCAGCGGGTTCTGGCGGCGGCGATCCTGGCGGTTCGCCGGTGACGGTCCGCGTGCTGTCACCGTTCGGTGGCGATCACTACCTGGCTGGCCAGCAGGTGGGCATCTCCTGGGACGCCACCGGCAGGGATAAGGTGCGCAGCTTTGACATCCTGCTCTCCACCGACGCGGGTGCGACATTCTCCACCTCGGTAGCTACTGGGCTGTCCGCCGACCAGTCATCCTTCGTGTGGACTGTCCCCAACCTGTGCGCCGGCAGTGCCCGGTTACAGGTGGTCGCCAACACCAGCGCCAGCGAGAAGGTGGTTTCGGCGCCAAACGGCAGCTTTAGCATTGAGCAGCGCGGGCCAAGTGTGGACCTCACTAAATCGTCCATCAGCGCCGACTCGCTGGTGCTTTCGGCGGCGTCTGGAGAGGCATTCACCGGCGACATCACGGTAGAGATTTCTACGGACGCGCAAGGCACCTCCTACGCTGCCTTCTCGCGGCCCCCGAAACTGAAGTCGGGTGGGCGGAAACTGAAGACGCGGGGCACACTCGGCGGCTTGGACCTCGATCAGTTCTTCCCCGACGGAGCAACTCGTTTTCTCAAACTATCGGCAGCCCCCTGCGCAACGACAATCCTCAAGATCCGACGAACTGGGGATTCGCTCGTATCCGTGGCTGCTGATTGATCCGCAGTGATTTAAGAAAGCCTTATTGCCAGACAGGATAAGGCCGTATAGATACAGCGGCAAGCCACTAGAACGGAGGGTAGAGATCACAACGTGCAGAACCAGATAGAAGAAGCCAAACGCCTCAAGGAGCAGGGCCAGCTTGATGAGGCGATTGCTACGCTGAAGCGAGTGATTGATCTCGACCTGGATAATGCAGAAGCTTACCTGGAATTAGGGCTGGCCTACTTCGAGCAGCAGGATTACCGGCAGGCGCTCAAGGTGTTGAGAGTGGCGGCGGGGCTATGGCCGAGCAGTGGCCTCATCCACTATCACCTGGGGCTGGCCTATCACGCCCTCGGCGATCAAGCCGGGGTCAGCAGCATTCACGGCGCGCTGATCATCATCGATCCCGACATGGCCCGGCGGCTCGCCGACGACACTGCTCAAAATGAGCCATAATGCCGGACGATCTCAGGAATTGACTATCGCCAAGTCGCAGCCAAACAGGGCACTCATTGGCGTCACAGTGGGACAGGTGCATGGATGACTTGTTACAAACAGCCAGAGAGCTGAAAGATGCCTCCCTGCTGAATGCCGCCATGGTGTTGTTGAGGCACGTGATCGAGACCGACTTGGATAACGCGCAGGCCTACCTGGAGCTGGGGCTGATCTCCTTCGAGCAGGCCGACTACTGGCAGGCGATAAAGGCGCTGCGGGTGGCATGCGCCTTGAGGCCGGATGAGGGCGTGACGTACTACCACCTGGCGAGGGCTTATCAGGCGGTCGGTGATGAGGGATCGATGCGCACCGTACGTTTTCAATTAGCCCTGGTGGCGCCGGAGTTGTATGCGAAGCTCGACAGACAGAAGCCTCCTCCTGTTAGCGGCGGCTGAGTGGGCTGGTGGGTGCGTCCGACGGCGCTCTTCGCGCAACTCAATAGCAAGAGCGGGTAAACACCGAGTGCGGGCGCGCCTAACAATAACGTACACCGGAGTGCGGCAAGCAGGCTCCTTCCCCTTCTTCCATTGCAACATGCCGCGCCCACATCTGGAGACGGTCTACCAATCAGTTGGCGATGCGGCACTGCTCTACAACAGACCCGTCGGAAGTTGTACCTCATCACTCCAACCGGGTGAAGAAGCTAGGGGAGGGGCGTCCTGCCGCTACTGGCTTCTGAGCGGCCCAGTTGAAGTTTGTGCATGCCCCTCACTCCGCACTCCCAGCTAGTCAGCTTGCCAGCGCTTTCGGGCAGGCTGACCACTTTCCCAGTCGGGAACTTTATTGTCCAGTCGGCATGTTTATTGTCCAGTCGGCATGTTTATTGTTCCGGATCAAATGAAACCCGCTCTAGAACAGGCTGACCTTGATGCTCAGGTATTTCTTGGGATTCTGGCGGAAGTCGTAGAGCATCTTCACCAGCTCGGCTGAAGTCTGGTTGAGGTTGTTATAGAGCTTGTCGTCGTGCAAGAGCTTGCCCGCCGCGCCTTCGCCTTTCTCCAGGCCGCTGCTGATGTTCTTCAACGAGGCGACGGTCGCCGACAGGTCGTTGTGCAATGTTTCGTCCTTGAGCAGCTTGCCGATAGTGCCGCGCCCGGCGTCGATGTCGGCGGTGATGCGGTCAAGCTTTTCCGCCGTCGTGTTGAGCTTGGCGATCATGTCGTTGGCCTGACGATAGAGCTGCTCGTCGGTCACCAGCTTACCGAGTGTGCCTTTGCCTGCGCGCACGTCTGCGACCATGCCCTGCACGCTGGTCGTAACGCCGCGCACGTCATCGTAGAGCTTCGGATCGTTCAGCAGCTTGGCAATCGTGCCCTGGCCTTTGCTCAGGCGGTTGACGACATCCTGAAACTCAACGACGGTGCGGTTCAGGTTAACGTAGAGCGCGTCATCGTGGAGCAGCTTACCGACCGTGCCCTGCCCTTTGTTGATGCTGTCCATTAATTCCTGTAGCTGTTTGCCGACGGTGTTGAACTGCGTCAGGATGTCGTTAGCGCCCTGAAAGACGGCGGTGAGGCCCGCCTGATCGGCGCTTGGGATTTCGCCGCCGGGCGGAATCGGCGCGTGGTCGCGCGTGCCGGGCGTGATATCGAGCACGCGGTCGCCAAGAAAGCCCTGTTGCGCTAAAACCACCTTGGAGTCGTCGCGGACGCGGTCTTTCACCTGGTCGGCGTCCAGGCTCATGGTGACGATGATCGGCTTGTCATTCGGCGTCAACGGCACCGAGCCGAAGTCAACGTTTTCGACCTTGCCAATCAGCTTACCTGCCAGCCGCACTTCGTCGCCGGCCTTCAAGCCCTCGGCGGTGCTAAAGCGCGTCGTGTAGGTGAGCCGCCGCTTGAAGAGTGAAATGTCGCCGGTGACGCTGAGGATGAAGATGATCAGAATGACAATCGCGCCGATGGCTAGCAAGCCGACGCGTAGCTCGGAAATCGTAGTCTTCTTTCTCGCCATAACAACTCCGTCGGGTGTCGGGGAGAGCGCCGCGTTTTCCGGCCCCGGCCCCGAATTCAAAATTCGCGGAAGAAATCGCGCACGTAGGGGTGATCGCTCAACGACAGCTCTTCGTCGGTGCCGCTGAAGATGATCTTGCCCTCCTTGAGCATGATGAATTTGGTGTTGACCAGGCAAAAGCGATTGTCTTCGCCTTTGAACTCGACCTCGCCATCCTCATTGATGGTCGCATAGCTCGACGACAGCAACTTGATGTCTTCAAGCCGATGGGTGACGAAGATCGAGCTGACGCCTTCAAGGTCGCGCAGCTTCATCGCCAGTTCTAAGATCGTGCGCGCCGTGATCGGATCAAGCCCGGCAGTCGGCTCGTCGAACAGGATCAGCTTGGGATTGCCGACCAGCGCGCGGGCGATGCCGACGCGACGGCGCATGCCGCCCGACAATTCCGACGGCATCATGTCAAAGGTGTGCTCCAGGTTGACGAAACGCAACATGCGGCGCACGGCTTCGTCAATCTCCGGCTCGGGCATGCCCTGCTCGAACAGGCGATAGCCGACGTTTTCATAGACCGTCAGCGAATCAAAGAGCGCGCCGTCCTGAAAGACCATGCCGATCTTCTGGCGCACCTGCGACATGTCGTGCTCGCTGAAAGTGACCGTGTCATCGCCGTCAACCAGGATGCGCCCTTCCTGCGGCTTGATCAATCCGAGCACCAGTTTCAGGATCGTCGATTTGCCGGTGCCCGAGCCGCCCATGACAATCTTGGTCTCGCCGGGGTTGACGACGAAGCTGACGTCGTCAAGGATGACGCGCTCGTCGTAAGCCATGGTGACGTTCTGGAATTCAATCGCGCTGTTACTGCGTTCCATCATGAGTTGTGCGAATCAGGCGAACACCTGCAAGAATTTTTGGATGAAGAAGTCCGCCGCCAGAATCAGGATATCAGACAAAACGACGGCCTGCGTCGTCGAGCGCCCGACGCCGACCGTGCCGCCGTGCGTCCGCAGCCCGGCGCGGCAACTGACGATGGCGATGATGACGCCGAAGACCATCGGCTTGACCAGCCCGCCGACGATGTCGTTATAGGTGAGCGCGTTTTTGGCCGACGAGATATAGACGGTGCTGGAGATATGCATCAGCGATGTCGCCACCAGGTAGCCACCGAACGCGCCGACAATGTCGGCCACCAGCGTCAGCGCCGGCGTCATCAAGAGCAGCGCCAGCAGCCGCGGCCAGACGAGCTTCTTGATCGGATCGGTGCCGAGCGCGCGCATCGCGTCGACCTGCTCGCTAACGACCATTGAGCCCAGCTCGGCGGCAATCGCCGAGCCGACGCGCCCGGCGGTCATCAGCGAGGCGAGCACCGGCGCCATCTCGCGCACCAGCGAAGTCATCACCAGTTGGCCGGTGACCCCCGTAGCGCCAAAGGTCTTCAAGGTCGGGGCCGTGTTGAGTGCCAGGATGCCGCCGGTGAAGCCGCCCGTCAGGGTGATGATCATCAGCGAGCCGACGCCAACGGCGTCCATCTGCGTGATGATTTCGCGAAAGTAATATGGCTTGCTGAAGGCGCGGCTAAAGGCGCGTCCGGTCATCAAGGTGGCTTGCTGCACTTCGTAGACGGCCTGTAGTAGTGGATTCATCACTCAGTCAATCAACGGCGCAGTGGGTTTCCTCGCTCACAGTCGTTTGGCACACGCCTCTCAGGCCGACCTACTTTGCGCTGAGTGCAAGCATGATGAAGGTTTCGCCAACAACCGTCAAGACGATTGCGGATTGCGGATTGCGGATTGCGGAATTGGGAACCTGGAATTTTCTTCCGCGCTCGAATGTGCCAATTATCAAAGAAAACTCTGGAACGAGTTCAAAAATCCGCAATCCGCAATCCGCATTAATAAAACAGGTACTTGCGCCAGGACTCGTCGGCGCGGCCCAGGTAGCGAATGATCTGCCGGTTGACGTGCAGGTTGTAAGCTTGCGGGCGCTTGAGCAGGCGCAAGCCGGCGTCTTCGGGGCGGTGATTGCCCTTGCGGTTGTTGCAGGCGCGGCAGCAGGCGACGAGGTTGTCCCAGCTCGAATCGCCACCGCGCGAGCGCGGCACAACGTGGTCGAGCGTCAGCTCGGTCGGCGGCAGCACCTTGCCGCAATACTGACAGGTGTTGTGGTCGCGCAGGAGAATGTTTTTGCGCGACAGGCTCTTGCGCTCGAAGGGAATGTGGATGTACTCGACCAGGCGGATGACCGACGGCGTTGGCATCGAAAATCGCGACGAGTGCAGCCAGTGATGCGACGAGCATTCTTCGGCGTGCGCGACGCCTTTCAAAATGAGCACGACGGCGCGGCGCACCGTGCAGACGTTAATCGGCTCGAACGAAGCGTTGAGTACCAGAACGCGCGTGTTCATCTTGAAATCGAACTATAGCCCGAGCCGCGCAATTTACGCAATACCAACCAGTAAACCGTGATAGCGATAGGTGACCGGTGACAAGAGTGGCCAGGGCTTGGCACTTTTCTCATCACTTGTCAGGTGGCACGACTTATTGTTGCGGCACCGGCGGCGGGCCGTCGGGGATGTAGGGTTTGTAGACCTGGCCTTTGGTCTTCTCTTTGAACTCGGCTTGAATCTTTGACACGACCTCCGGGCTTTCGAACAGGTCGACCATCGTCGTCGCCAGCGCCTTGGCCGCCTGCGTCAATCCCTTGTGGCCGATGCTCATGCCGCCGCAGGCGACCACAGGCCACGCATGCCACGGCGCGCCTTCCGGGGCGGTCGTCACCGACAGGTGCAGCACCGGCACGATCCAGCTGACATCGGCCACGTCAGTTGATCCGCCGGACGGGTCGGGCTTGGGGTCTTCCCAGGGCTGTATGTCGCCATTCAAGCCTTTCGCTTCGACGCCGGTGACGCGCTGAATCTGGCGGGCGAACTCCTGCTCTTCGGCGGTGTACTTGATCGGCCCCAACCACTCGAAGTTCGCTTGAATCAGCTTCTCGCCCGTCAGGTTGACGAGCATCTCGTAATCGCCGCCTTCGACCGTCAGCCGGGATTCGACCTCGGCCATCAGCGCCGCGCCCTCGGCGATCTTTCTGACACGCGCCAGCAACTCTTCGGTGCCTTTGCGCTTCGAGTCGCGCAGCCAGACCAGCACCTTGCTGTATTCGGGCACGACGTTCGGCACGTCGCCGCCTTTGATGACCGTGTAGTGCATGCGCACCGAAGGCCGCACGAATTCGCGCATGCGGTTCAGCCCGGTGGTGAAGAACTCCAGCCCGGCCAGCGCGCTGCGGCCATTCCAGGGATCGGCGGCGGCGTGCGCTGCTTTGCCTTTGAACTCGACCGTCAAAGTGACGACGGCCTGCGTGCTTTGCGTGTCGGCATGCGTGTGATCGTCGGGGTGCCAGGCGAGACAGACATCCAGGTCGTTGAACAGACCCTCGCGCGCCATGTAGACTTTGCCGCCGATGGCTTCTTCGGCGGGCGTGCCGTAGAAACGTATCGTGCCCTTCAGACGGCCCGCGGCAATCAGCTCTTTGATGGCGTTGGCCGCGCCGAGGCTCGCGGCGCCGAAGAGGTTGTGGCCACAGCCATGACCGGCGGCGCCGGCTTCGAGCGCCTCTTTGACCGGCTGCGCCTTCTGCGAGATGCCCGGCAGCGCGTCGAATTCGCCGAGGATGCCGATGATGGGCCGTCCCTGCCCGTAGCTGGCGATGAAAGCCGTTGGCATCCCGGCGACGCCGCGCTTGACCTCGAAGCCCTGCTGCTCGGCGTAATCGGCGAGCGTCTTCGACGAGCGCGTTTCGCGCAAGGGGGTCTCGGCGTAGCCCCATATCTTGTCGCTTAAAGCGGTCAGCTCGGCGCGATGCTTTTCGATGGACGCGACGACATCCTGTTTCTTCTTCACGTCGCTGGCGAGGCCGGCCACCGGCCATAACAGCATTCCCATAAGCAAGAGGGCAATGAGTCGCAGGTTCATGGATTTCCTTTCGCTCAAGATAAAGTCGGCGGCGGAGCCTGTGCCGGCCCGCCCTTGCTGATTACGCTTGCCAAGAAAAGACGGTTTGCACTCACCGCTATAGCCACGGCTATAGCCCTTGTTATTCGTCAGCCTGACGAGCGCGGCACGGCTCGCATTGGCAGATGGCGCGCAGCCGTTCCCAGGTGTAGATGCCGTCGTCGTGCTGGTCGCTGAACTTAAAGCGCACGCCGTAACGCCCGACATGCTGCGCATCAATGACGGTGAGGTCTTCGGCAATCGTCGCCGGGTCTATCTGCCGCGCGCCGGTCAACTCGTTGACGCACATGGCGCAGGTGCATTCGGCGCGCAGGTGCTTGATCGGGTAGACGCTCGTATGGCCATCGTCCCAGCGCACGGTCAATTGCCGCGCCCCGGTCTTCGTGATCTCAAGCGGTAATGGAATCGGCATAAGTAGAGAGTGACAAGTGATGAGTGACAAGTGACAAGAAAGAAACATCTGGGGTGAGCCGTGGCCTCATCTCTTGTCACCTCTTGTCACTCGTCACTTGTCACTTGTCACCTTCCTATTTGTGTTTCCAGCGCGGCGGGCGCTTGGCCATGAAGGCGTCGATGCCCTCGACCGCGTCTTTGAGCTGCATCAATGAATTGAGATAGATGTCTTCGGTGCGCTTGAGCGCTTCGTCAAAGCCGGCCCACGCGCCGGCCAGCAACGCCCGCCGTGTCATGGCCAGCACCGCGGCGCTCGACTGCCGCAAGGTGTTCAGCACCTCTTCAGCTTTTGCCTCAAGGTCGCTATCGGCGACAACATAACTGACCAGACCGAGCGCATGCGCCTGTTCGGCGGTCAACAGCTCGCCGGTCAGCAGCATCTCGCGCGCCTTCTTGTCGCCGACGACGCGCGGCAGCACAACCGCCGCCAGCGGCGGAAAGACGCCCAGCTTGATCTCCGGCTGGCCGAAGCGCGCCGACGGCGTCGCGATGACGATGTCGGCAAAGGCCGCCAGCTCGCAGCCGCCGCCCAGCGCCGCGCCGCCGACCAGCGCCATCACCGGCTTTGCCGCCAGGTTCAAGCCGCGGAAGATGTCGTGGAAGGCTTCGAGCATCTGATAGACCGTCTCTGGCCGGTGTTCTTCAATCGAAACGCCGGCAGAAAAGGTGCGCGCGCCGGGCTGCGCCGTAAAGACGATGGCGCAGACTTCGCCCATCAAGTCGGCGCGATTTACCGCGTCGGCAATCTCTTTGGCCATCGCGATGGTGATGACGTTTAACGGCGGGCGCGCCAGCGTTATCCGCGCCACGCGGTCGGTGACGGCGAACTGAATATCTTTATAGTGAGAAGGCATAGGTTAGAGGCTAGGGACTAGGGGCCAGGGGCTAGGAGCCAGGGGCTAGAGTTGAGCGCGTGCTGCCTTTCCTCTTCTCTCGTCCCTGGTCCCCAGCCCCTAGCCCCTAACTATTCGCTTTCTCGTCCACTTCGTCGGCGAGCGTTTGGGCTTCCTGAAGCAAGCGCGCCATTTCGGCGGCGCAGCGCGCCACCATCTTTTGATCCGTAAGCGAGCTGAGATTGACCTGCACATTGTAAGACGCGCCTTTGACGGCGGCAGCCGCCATCTGCGCGCCGACCGCCGTATCTGACAGCGCGTTCGGGTTGCCGATGTCCGCAAGCTCGCGCAAGAGCCGCAACACATGCAGCGACCGCGCTGCCGTTCGCATCGGCACGTTGATCGCCAGCAGCGTCGCCGACTGAATGCGCTCGGCGCGCGTCGCCTTCTGCTCGTCGGTCTCTTTCGGCAAGCGGTAGGCCTTCAGCACCGCCTCAAAGCTGTCGGCGTCTTCGGCAATCAGCTCGCGCAACTGGGTGCTCAATTCTTCAAGCTCGATGCGGATGGCTTGCAGGCGCAGCTTGCGATCCGTGTATTTCGGCTTACCAATCGTCAGGTTGCAGACCATCTGGCCGAGCGCCGCAGCCAATACGCCGCCGTGCGCCGCGACGCTGCCGCCGCCCGGCGTCGGCGTTGCCGCAGCGACCATCTCCGGGAAAACGCCGATGGCGTTTGATAGCTTCAGCGCCGCGACCTGCAACCTGCGCGAGCCCTGCTCGACGGCGGCCCCGATCCCGGCCCCGGCAAGTCCGGCAACCACCGGCATGATCTGAACGTTTTGCGAAAGACCGGCGGCGGTCGAAAGCGGCGCCGCCTGCGGCATGTCTTCGAGCGCGGCGGCCAGCCGGTTCTCCAGTATCTGGTCGGCGCTGAAGTTTTCCAGCCGCAGGTAAAAGTCGCTGCACCCGTTGAGCGCCGCCTGCGGCACCAGGCCGACAATCTCTGAGCCGATCACCGGCACGCCATAGCGCTCGGCCTCGCGCTTGACCATCTCGAAGGCGCGAAACAGCGGCGTCCCTTCATAGTTGACCATGTTCATCGAAACCTGCGCTTGCTGCCGGTCTTTCAGCTCGAACCCCAGCGCTTTGACATAGCGCAGGCCGCCCGACAGATGGCGCACGGCGCGGGCGATGCGGTTGGCGATCTCGACGTCACTGGTGCCGAGGTTGACGTTGTAAGCGATCAGCGGCGGGCGGGCGCCGACGGCGGTGATGCCGGCGCTCGCATGCAGGCGCGCTTCGCCGTAATCGGGCTGCCGCGCTGGCTTGCTGGCGATTTCGTCGCGGATGCCTTCGAACTGGCCTTTGCGCAGGTTGGCGAGGTTCTCGCGTTCGGGCCGCGTCGCCGCCTTTTCGTAGAGATAGACCGGAATTTGTAGCTCCTGCCACATGCGTTTGCCGCACTCGCGGGCGAGCGCCACGCAATCTTCCATTGTGACGCCGCTGATGGGCACGAATGGAATGACATCGGTTGCGCCCATGCGCGGATGCTCGCCGGTGTGCCGGTTCAGATCGATCAATTCGGCGGCGCGCCGCGCCGCGGCCAGCGCGGCCTCGACCACCGCTTCAGGCGGCGCGACAAAGGTGATGACCGAGCGGTTATGATCAGCGTCCGATTCGCGGTCGAGCAGCACCGCGCCCGCTACCGACTGGATGGCCGCGACGATCTCGTCAATCACTTGCGCGTCGCGGCCTTCGCTGAAGTTCGGGATGCACTCGACGATCTTTCTCAAGGCTGTCACCTCGCTGGCTGCCATCCTAATCTATTCGCCCGCGCCTTGCAATTGGCGCACAGCGCGCGCGCGCTGTGGCACGAAGATTGAAATGATTATCATTGTTGTCGCTAGAAAGCGGTTACAAACCGGCGCTGCATAGATTCCTCACGAGCCGGCTGACTGGTTTGAATTCACCAGAACGACGCGAAAACAGTCGCGCCGAAAGCGAATCAGGAGGACTGCGATGAACAAGCGGACAAGAGAGCGAATCAGGGCGCGCATGGCAAGATTGAAGCAGATGCCGCATCTCCACCTGGAAGCGGCGGCGATTATTTCCTTGCTGGTCATTCTCGTCTTCGGCCTGCTGAAATCTTCCGGGCCGCCGGCATCCAACCCGGCAAACCATGAAGTCGCGGCGGGTGATTCGTCCGATTCATCTACGGCCAACGATGCCGCAACATCGAATGCGTGGAAGATCACCGCGCCATCGGCTTTCCCGCACATCACCATCAAGAACTTTGGGCAGATGGACGCGCACTTTTATCGTGGCGCGCAGCCCAAGCCCGAAGATTACCAGGCGCTCGCCACGCTCGGCATCAAGACGATCATCGATCTGCGCGACGACCCGACCAGTTATGAAAAATCGGACGCCGAAGCCGCGGGCATCAAATACATCAACATCCCGATGAGCGACACGCGCAAGCCGAGCAGCGAGCAGGTCGAGGCATTCATTAACATCGCCAAGGATTCGACGAGCTGGCCCTTTTATGTTCACTGCGTCGGCGGCCGCCACCGCACAGGGCTGATCGGCGCGGTCTATCGCTATAACAACTATGGCTGGGACTTCAACACGGTCTACCGCGAGATGAAGAACTACGATTACTACTCGCGCTGGGGACACGGGGCCATCAAAGACTACGTGGAGGAATACTCCCAGACCATGAAATCGGCGAAGGCGGCGGCCATCGCCGCTGCGCCGGTCACCGCTGTCGTCACGACGCCGATAGCTGTGCCGGCCAACGAGAAGACCTCGAAGCCGGTCACCGCACCACCGCCGCCCAAACCGAAGGAGTAAACAGACGCGGCGACACGGCGAGAAGAATAAAGACGCGGGGACGCGGCGAGGGAAAGACAGAGAGACTGACTGCTCGTCTTCCTTTCGCCGCGTCTCCGTGTCGCCGCGTCCCCGCGTCCTTCTTCCCGCGTCGCCGCGTCATTCTTCCCGCGTCTCTCCTTCCGACTACCGCTGCCGCGCTGTATAATCTCGCCGTCTCAAGACCGTCTTAGCGCATGATTAACTTAAAGGAGCGCGCACTGTGTCGGATCAACGCCAGATCAACATGCTCTGCATCGCCACCTACTTCAAAGGCGAAGCCTTTCTGCGCCAGGCCAAACGTGACGGCTGTCATGTGATTCTCGTCACCGTCGAAAAACTGCGTGACGCCGAGTGGCCGCGCGATGCGATTGACGAGGTTTATTACATGCCCGACCAGCACAGCAACGACGACGTGCTCAAAGGCATCAGCTACCTCGCGCGCTCACGCGAGATTCATCGCATCGTGCCGCTCGACGAATTCGACCAGGAGACCGCCGCCATGCTGCGCGAGCACCTGCGGGTGCCGGGCATGGGCGAGACCACGGCGCGCTACTTCCGCGACAAGCTCGCCATGCGCGTCAAGGCGCACAACTCCGGCCTGCTCGTGCCCGAGTTCGTTCACGTTTTGAATTACGACCGGCTGCGCGATTACATGGCGCGGGTGCCGCCGCCGTGGGTCTTGAAGCCGCGCGCCGAAGCCGCCGCCATCGGCATCAAGAAGCTGCACCACTCTGACGAGCTGTGGCCGCTGCTCGACGAGATGGGCGACCGCCAGTCTTACTACGTCCTCGAACATTTCGTGCCCGGCGACATCTACCATCTCGACTCGATTGTCTTTGACCGCGAAGTGCGATTCACCGTGGCGCACAAGTATGGCAAGCCGCCGATGGAAGTGTCGGCGGGCGGCATCTTCTCGACGCGCAAGATTCCGCACCAGAGCGCCGACGCGCAGGCGCTTGAGTTGTTGAACCGCGATGTCATCAAGGCCCTGGGGCTGGTGCGCGGCGTCACCCATGCCGAATTCATCAAGGGGCGCGATGATGGGCGTTTCTACTTTCTGGAAATCGCCGCGCGTGTCGGCGGCGCCAACATCGCCGAATGCGTCGAAGCCTCGTCGGGC
Organism: Blastocatellia bacterium; assembly: GCA_035275065.1. Lineage (NCBI taxonomy): Bacteria > Pseudomonadati > Acidobacteriota > Blastocatellia > Blastocatellia bacterium. The sequence goes on along the minus strand of DATENM010000044.1, from coordinate 116,791 downwards.
CTCAACCTCTGGGCCGAGTGGGCGCGGGTCGAAGTGGCGGGCGAAGACTCGCCGTACGAGCTGCCGCCGCACCGCGACAATTTTGCCGGCGTGGTGATTTCGCTGGCGCGGCAGGAATACCCCGACCTGTCGGCTTATACGGACCCGGAGATCACTTACCGTTTGCACAAGCGTTATCACGCCGGGCTGGTCTTCGGCTCGCCCAACCCCGAGCGCGTCGAAGAGCTGCTCGACCAGTACAGCCGCCGCTTCTATGAAGATTTCTTCACCACCGGGCCGCCGCTCGACCGCGCCACCGCCTGAGCGTTGCGCCAGCCGGGAATAAGCCGCGCCGCGTGCGGCATAAAGAGAGATGAGCCAGCCTGTGAGCCGATTTGATTTGCTGGTCAGGATAATTTCATGAGCAAGCAAACGCGCAAACGCATCGTTATTCTCGGCGGCGGCTTTGCCGGCGTCTACACCGCCACGTACCTGGAAAAGGCGCTCGGTCGCCGCGACGATTACGAGATCACGCTGATCAATAAAGAGAATTACTTCGTCTTTCAGCCCATGTTGCCGGAAGTCATTTCGGGAACCATCGGGCTGCTCGACACCGTCAGCCCGATTCGCCGATTGTTGCCGCGCACCAACCTGCACGTCCGCGACATCGAAGCCATCGATCTTCAGAACAAGACGGTGACCACCAGTCCGGGCTTTCGCCCGCACCCGCACGTCATCGATTATGATTATCTGGTCTTCGCGCTCGGCAACGTGACAGACTTTCGCGGCATGCCCGGTCTGCCTGAGCATGCGCTGCCGTTCAAGAACCTGGCCGACGCGCTCTACCTGCGCAACCACGTCATCCGCGCCCTCGAAGAAGCGGCAATCGAAGATCACGACATGAGCTTGCGGCAGCAACTGCTGACTTTCGTGGTTGCCGGCGGCGGTTTTTCCGGCGTCGAAGTCGCCGCCGAGCTGAACGACTTTGTGCGCGAAGTGGCGAAGAGTTATCGCGGCCTCGACCCGCGCGAGATTCGCGTCGTGCTGGTGCATTCGCAAGACCGCATCCTGCCTGAGATGCCCGAAGACCTGGCGCGCTTCGCGCAAAAGATTTTGCAGAAGCGCGGCGTCGAGGTCTTGCTCAACGTGCGGCTTGCCGCCGCCACCGGCGAGGAAGCCATCCTCAAAGACGGCAGGCGCATCCCGACGCGCACGCTGGTTTCGACCGTGCCCAGCTCGCCGCATCCGATCATTGATGGGCTTGAACTGCCGAAAGGCAAGAACGGGCGCTTGATCTGCAACGGCCAGCTCGAAGTCGAAGGCGCGCCGGGACTCTACGCAGTCGGCGACTGCGGCCAGATTCCGACGCCCGACGGCGCGGTCAGCCCGCCGACCGCGCAGTATGCCACCCGGCAGGCGAAGGTTGCCGCTGAAAATATCCTCGCCGACATTCGCGGCGGCGCAAAGAAGACTTTCGCGTTTAATGAGCTTGGCCAGATGGGCGCGCTCGGCCACCGCTCGGCGGTGGCGCAGATTTTCGGCATCAAGATTTCGGGATTCCTCGCCTGGTGGATCTGGCGAACGATCTACCTGATGAAGCTGCCGGGCTGGGGCCGCCGCCTCAAGGTCGCTTCGTCGTGGACGCTCGACCTGCTGTTGCCGGCAGAGCTGGTGCAGTTGAAGCTCAACACTTCGATGGGCATCACGCAGGAACACTTCGAGCCGGGCGAAGAGGTCTTCCATCAAGGCGATCTTGGTGATCGAATTTACATGATCGTCAGCGGGCAGGCCGAAGTCGTGCGCGAAGACGAGGGCGCAGAACACATATTGGCGCAGCTCGGGGCGGGCGAATATTTCGGCGAGATGGCCTTGCTCAAACAGACGACGCGCGGCGCAACCGTGCGCTGTACTGCGCCGATGAATACGATTGCGCTGCCGAAGCGCGAGTTTGGATTGCTGACGGCTTACCTGCCGCAGGTGCGCGAAACGCTCGAAAACGTCATGGAGACGCGCCAGCAAGAAAATACGCAAAAATCCATGAAAGCTTGAGAATCCTTTGCCATAACGTGCGCGTTTTGATTCAATCAGCGCATGCACATCAAGACATTGCTCGCTCGCCTTACCCCTTGTTGTATTGCGATCACTCTAACCTTTGCGACATTGAATAACACGCTGCCGGCTTCGCGCGCCGCCGATGACACCGATGCGTCGCCGCGGCTGCCTACGGGAGCGCGGCTCGACCCTGAAGGGCGCTCGTTCGATGTCGGCAATATGCCGCTCGGGATGCTGCTCGCGCCCGAAGGCGAATACTTGATCCTGTCGCTCAATGGCTGGCGCGAACAGGGCGTGCAGGTGGTCGAGCGCGCCACGGGGCGCGTCGTGCAAACGCTCGCGCAGCCGGCGGCCTTTCTCGGCCTCGTCTTTTCGCCGGATGGTAAGACGCTGTATGCGTCGGGCGGCAACGAAGACGCCGTCTATCGTTATAGCTGGCGCGATGGCCGCGCCACGCTCATTGATCACATCGCGCTGGCCGAGAAAGCGCCGAAGAAGGATGGCACGCGCTTTCCCGCGGGGCTGGCCATGTCGCGCGATGGCCGTTATCTCTATGTCGCCGAAAATCTCGCTGACACGCTCGCCGTCATCGATACGGCGAGCAAGCGCATCATACAGCGATTGAAGACCGACCGTTACCCATACAACGTCGCGGTTGCCGCCGATGCCAAAGTCTATGTTTCGGCCTGGGGCGGCGACAGCGTCGCGGTCTTCAGCGCGGCGGACGGCGGGCTTACAGACGCCGGCAAGATCGTCGTCGGACGCCACCCGTCGGCGCTGGTGTTGAACACACAGGGCACAAGACTCTTCGTCGCTTCGGCGAGCAACGACCGGGTGATTGTAGTTGACACGACAAAACGCCGGGTCATCAAAGAGCTGTTGGATTCGCCGCCCGCCGGGCCGCGCGAGGGCAGCACGCCCGACGCGCTGGCGCTGGCGCCCAGCGGCGGGCAGTTGTTTGTCGCCGAAGCCGATAACAACGCCGTTGCGGTCTTCGACCTCAGCAGCGCCAGCGCGGGGCAGCCGACCAAGCGCGCACAGGATCGCCTCGCCGGGCGCATCCCTGTCGGCTGGTATCCGACGGCGCTGGTTGCTTCGCCCAACGCGCTCTGGGTGCTGAACGGCAAAGGGCGCGGGACGATGGCCAACCCTGACCGGCGCAAGCCCGGCACGAACGCCGAAGGCCCGAAGACCAGTTATGTGCTCGGCCAGCTCAACGGCACGATCACCGAGCTGCCATTGCCCGTAGCCGGCGCCAAGTTGAATCGGCTGACGGCGCACGTCGCCGAATTGAATAACTGGGGCCGGCGGCCAGCCGCCCCGCGCTACCCGCCGTTCAAGCATGTGATTTATGTCATCAAAGAGAACCGCACCTATGACCAGATATTCGGCGACCTGAAGGCCGGCGATGGCGACCCGGCGCTGTTGTTCTTCCCGCAAAGAGTGACCCCGAATCACCGGGCGCTGGCCGAGCGCTTCGGACTCTTCGACCGCTTCTTCGTCACCGCCGAAGTCAGCTCGCAGGGCCACCAGTGGTCTACGTCCGCCTACTCGACCGACTACACAGAGAAGATAACGCCGTCGTCTTATTCGAGCCGGCGCGGCGAGCCTGACGACGTTGGCGAGGTAGACGAGCCGGTCAGCGGCTATCTCTGGGACGCGGCGTTGCGCAAAGGCATCACGCTGCGCAACTATGGCGAGTTCGCCTTGCCGGTCGAAGCGCCCAAAGGCAAGCCTAAGGCGGCGCCGCGCTATCGCGCCGTGAAGACGGCGCTGGCCCCGCACACCAACCCCGATTATCCGTCGTTTGATATGTCGATTACGGATCAGACGCGCGTCGCGGTCTGGCTCAAGGAGTTTCAGGAGTTCGCCGCCAAAGGGACGCTGCCGGCGCTGGAGATTGTTCACCTGCCGTGCGATCACACCGGCGGCGCGCGCCCGTGGTGGCGCACGCCCGCGGCTTACGTCGCCGACAATGATTTCGCGCTTGGGCGCATGGTCGAGGCGGTGTCGAAATCGGCTTTCTGGAAAGACACGGTCTTCTTCGTTCTCGAAGACGATGCGCAGGACGGCCCGGACCATGTCGATTCGCACCGCTCTGTGCTGATGGTCCTCTCGCCTTACAACCACGCCGGAACGCTGCACCGCTTCGTCAACACCACCGACGTGATTGCGACGATGGAAGAGATACTGGGGCTAGCGCCGCTCTCGCAGTTTGATTACTACGGGCGACCGTTGCGCGAGATTTTCGCGGCGGAGCCTGACCTGCGAGCTTATGACGCCTTGAAGCCGGCGCAGCCGCTCGACGAGCTGAACCCGCCGCGCGGCCATAACGCGCAGGATTCGCTGCGGCTCGACTTCAGCAAAGAAGACCGCGCCGACATGGCGCTGTTCAACCGCGTCCTCTGGCGGGCGATCAAAGGCGACGACGTGGCTTATCCAAGCCCGCGGCAGATGGCGGCGCTCGAATATCTGCGCGGGCGATAAATGTGGGTTTGGTAAAAATCGGACTGGCGCAAATTCCCCAACCGGCGCGGCGTCAGCCGATTAAAGAAAAAACAGCGCGGAGCCTCACACGTGTGAGGCTCCGCGCCGTCTAGCGCAAGGATGAATGGTCGCGCTGCCGGCGCAAGGCCGCAGGCGTTAGTTCTCCTGCTTGTCGGCAGGCTTGCCCGAGCGCTGCTTTTCGCGCTCGATCATCATCTTCATCTTCGGCGCGACGCTCTCTTTGACCGTGTAATCCGACGGCACTTCAAAGAGCGAGTGCGCCGGCTCTGCGCGGTTGATGTTGATCAGCCGATAAATCGTTTCGCCCATGCGCGGGTCGCTTTGGCGGGTCATCACCGTCACCTTGAGATCGGGCGAGTACCAGCTCTCGGAAACAATCTGGATGGGCTGCTCGTTGCCGATCTCGCCTGCCGGGATGGTGATGGTCGCGCGCCGGCCCTCGGCTTCGACGCCTTCGATCATCTGTTTGCCCAGTTGCTCGATCTTCGGCTCGCGGACTTTGGTGTTGAACGTGTTGACCTCGCCGACGATGTTATCGGTCAGGAGGTCGCCGCTGGCGGCGCGGACTTCGATGTGCCGCTTCATCGCCCCTTCGGCCATCTGCCCGGGGACCAGCACCGGCGCGGTTTGAACCGTCACCACGTCTTTGCCATCGCCGGTCTTGTTGAACATGAAGGTCATCTTGCGCGCCGTCTTCGAGCGCGGGTCGAGCATGTAGTGAGTGCTGGTAACCGGATCACTGATGCTGATGACCTGCGACGGCTCGCCCATCGCGGTGGCGTACGGAGCGACATCGCCGATGCTCTGATCACGGCGCGTGCGGCCTTCGCTGTCGCGGTAAACGCTGGCTGTCGTCCGGTGGACGATGCGGTTGCCATCGGCGAGCGTCTGGATCGACTCGGTCACCGCCTGTGCCGAATACGGCGCGCCCTTGGTGGCATGATCGGTGCTCAGCATCTCTGAAGAGACGAAAAGCGAGGTGTCGGGATCGCCGAACCAGACGCGCCCGCCGGGGCCGCCGTCCTGCCTGTCAAATCTGAACTGGCTGCCGCTCTGTATGAGCACGTCGCGTCCCGGCTTGCCGGCCGTGCCCGCTTTTTCCGCCTGCTTTTCCGATTGTTTGTCCGACTGTTTGTCCTGGGCCGAAACAACCGCGCCGGTCGCCACCAGGGCCAGCAGCAGCGATACTATCATCCATCGTCTATAAGATTTCATACGTTCCTCCGAAGTTTGATTTTAGGTTTCTCGTTCCGGGTTCCTGATCTCTGGCCAGGGCCTGCCAGCAATCACCAACTCGGTTCATCGCACGAAGCGAATAGCGCGCGCGACGCCATCGTTGCCGACCAGCACGTCGGCTTTGACACGCTCGTCGGCGCGCTCGACATTCATCGGCAAGCCGAACGACAGCAGCGCCGACCTTGGCAGCTCGACGCGCACCAGTTGCAGATTGTCGGTAGCCAAACTGCGCGTCCCCGACAGCGGAATGAATGACGTGGCAATCTCACTCGCCTGCTCATCGCCGCTCGCCGCCTCTGCCTGAACGGCCGCCGGGGTTGCCGGGCCGACAACACCGGCTGGCTTCTGAGCTACTGCTTGCGGCGTCGCTCTATGCGCAGGCCGCTTGTGATGCGGCGTCGCAACGGCCTGTTCCGGCGGCGCCGATGGTTGAATGACCTGCTGCGGCACGGCAGGCGCAACCGGTGACGGCGTCGTTTCTTGTGGCGTCGCCGTTTGCCGCTCGGCGATGGGCCGCGGCTTGTCGCGTTCGACAAAGCGCACGGCGGCGAACGCCGCCAGGCCGATGAGGATTGCCGCCGCCGCTGCCCATGCCAGCCTGCGGCGCGCAGGTTTCGCGGCGGGCGCAAGCTGGTTTGCAGCGCGAAATGCGGCGAGCAGTTGCGCTTCAGCGCGTGCAGGCATCTGCTCACGGTCGAAGGTCGCGGCCATTGCGCGCAACCCTGCCGTCAATCGCTGCTCGTCTTCGAGACGCGCGGCACAGCGCCGGCAGTCGGCGGCGTGCGCCAGGGCGCGGTCGCGCGCGCCGGCATCCATCGCCTGGACGCGCGCCAGATCGGTCACTTTCGTTTCAAAGTCGTTGCAATTCATGCAAAACACCCCGTCGGGTTGACGGCTCGTGAAGCCGTCTCGTCATGTGCGCCGCGCAGCTTGTCAATCAACATCAGCCGCCCCCGGTGCAGCCGCGAGCGCACCGTGCCGATGGCGCAACCGATCACTTCCGCCGCTTCCGCGTAGCTCATCTCATGCAGGTCGCATAGCACAATGGCTTCGCGGTAATGCGCCGGCAGCGCCAGCACAGCGGCGCGCACCCGCTCGATCATCTCGCCGCGCGTCAGCTCGCTGAGCGGGTCGCCTTCGGCCGTCAAGGCCATGTTGAACTGGCTGTCGTCGTCGGTTTCGCCCATCTGAATGAAAGAGCGCTCGCGTGCCAGGCGGCGCAGCACATGGTGGCGCGCAATGCCGAACAGAAACCCCAGCAGCCGCCCGCGCTCCGGGTCGAAGCGCTGGCCGTCGCGCACCAGCGTCAGAAAGGCTTCCTGGGTCACATCTTCGGCGACCGACGGCGAGCCGCACATTTGCAAAGCAAAGCGGTAAACGCTCGGCTGCCGACGGCGGTAGAGCGCCGTGAACGCCGCTTCGCCGCCGGCCAGCGCCAGCCGCAGCAAGTCTTCGTCGTTGAGCGCGTCGAGGTTCATCATCGCAACGGCCAGCCGACGGCTGACATTGAGGATTCGCTTGAGCGGCCAGAAAAGTTCCAGAACTTGCGGCGGCTGCCAGACCACCCGCCGAATAAATAAGACCGCCGCTTGCCATCATACGGCAAGCGGCGGTCCGCATCACCACCGTTCAAGCAATCTTTTCTTACTGCCTGGTTTCGGTCGAGGTCGCGGAAGGCGGGGCAAAATAGAAGCGGCGGGCAATCGCAGGATCGCCCGCCGCTCGCCGTCAGGTGATTGGTGCGCGCTTACTCGGTTTTGTGGATGCTCTCGACGAGCTGGAGATAAGCGGCGGCGTTCTTTTTCAAGCTTGCCGGCTCGGCAAAGCCCATGACGATGACGGGCCGCTTGGCCGCCAGCAGCGTCACGTCCCAGGCAATCGGCTTATCGTCTATGGTGCCGTTGCCCGATATCGAATACATCGGCATGCCGTTATGCTCGCCTTCCTTGCCTTTATTGGTCACTTTGACGTTATCGATAATCTTGTCCACTTCGCTGGTCATGGCGTCAATGGCGGCCTCGAAGTTGTCTTCGGTAGCGACAAAGAAAACAATCGCCACGGTCTTGTCGGGTGAGTGGACGAGCAGGCGGTCGCCTTCAGCGTCTGAGGTCCAGCCGGCGGGCAGCGCGAATTGAATGCCGCCCTCCTTGTGAGTCATGACATGATCTTGCGCCGAAGCGAACGACGCCAGCATGGTCAAAGCGATGAGCAGGCCGAGTGTTTTTGCGAATCGAAAATACATTCCTTCTCCTTGTTGTGGATTGCTTGTGAAGCAAACGAAAATCGTGGCGCACTGTCGGGCGCGCCGGATGATGAGCCTTGGGGGAGCGCGTTATGCGGCTACCGGGCGGCACGGCAGCGAGCGCGCCGCCCGGCGCTATGAAGTCTTGACTGCCGATCACGCCTCGTAGACGTGCGTGTTGAAGACCTTGTCGTAGAGGCCCTGCTTTTGCTCATCCCACAGCGGCCAGAGCCAGAGGATGAAGCAGACGTTGCCGATGAGGCCCTTGACCAGCTCGCGCGCGAAGGCTTTCCAGAAGCCGAGCGGCTGGCCCGACGGATCGAGTACTCTGATCTTCATCCAGCGCTTGCCGAGCGTTGAGCCGGTCTTGCCGAGCAGGTAGATGTTGTAGATGCCGACAGCCATCAGGCCGAGGAACAGCAGCCCGTAGCCGAGAAACATCAAGCCGATGAAAGCGCCGGCCTCGCTATCGCGTACGCGGCCCTGAGAATCGGCGTTGGCAGCGCCGATGGCGATGGCGATGCCAAAGACCACCCAGCCGGGGATGGTTGCCACAAAGCCGATCAGCGCATCACAAAACCATGCGCCGAAGCGCTTGCCGATGCTCGCATAATGCGGTGCCGGCATGGCTCCGTAACCGCCGGGCGGATAACCGCCGGGCTGGTAGCCACCGGGCTGATAGCCGCCGGGCTGCGGGTAACCGGGCGGCGGATAGCCGGGCGGATAATCTGATGGCGGATAACCGGGCGGTTGATTCCCTCCGTATGACATAAACGCTTCCTCCTAGATTCCTGAATCGCTGCGTTACATTGATTGCGAATGAGAGAGGCCAGTGCAGCAGGCGGATTATACAGAGCGCACACGGCTTGCGCAATTCCCTTTTTCAAACGCGGCGGTCGCTCACGACGCGGCCCGCTTTGATCGTCACCAATGCGTGATTCATGCCGAAAAAGTAGGGAATCTGCCGATAATCGGTAACCTCGAAAACAACCACGTCCGCCTGCTTGCCGGGTTCGAGCGAGCCGATGCGCTGGCCGAGGTCGAGCGTGTACGCCGCGTTGATGGTCGCTGCTGAGATGGCTTCCGCGGGCGTCAGGCGCATCTGCGCGCAGGCGATTGAAAGCGCCATCTGCATGGAAGCGGTCGGCGAGCTGCCGGGATTAAAATCTGTCGCGATGGCGACCGCCACGCCGGCTCCGATCAGCCGCCGCGCCGGCGCGTAGCGCGTTAGCCCGAGGTTGAAGACGGCTCCCGGCAGTAGCACTGCTGTGACCCTGGCATCGGCAAGCAAACGGATGCCGTCATCATCGATCCATTCCAGGTGATCGGCGGTCACGGCGCCAAGCTCTGCGGCGAGCCGCCCGCCGCCCGAAAGCGTCAGTTGCTCGGCGTGCAGGCGCAGGCCAAGCCCCAGTTGTTTGGCACGCGATAAGATGTGCCGCGATTCGGCGACCGTGAAGACATGCGATTCGCAGAAGATGTCGGCAAAGCGCGCCAGCCGTTCCGAGGCGACGCGCGGCAGCATCTCGTCCATCAGCAGGCGGAGATAATCAGCCCGCCGCGAGCCCTCTGCCGCGCCGCGATACTCGTCAGGAATTTCGTGCGCGCCGAGGAAAGTCGGAACCAGTGTGAGCGGCGTCTCTTGATTCAATCGGCGGATGACTCGCAGGATTTTTAACTCGTCTGCGAGCGTCAAGCCGTAGCCGCTCTTGGCTTCGACGGTCGTCGTGCCATACTCAAGCAGCCAGCGGACGCGCGGCAGCGCCATGTCAAAGAGCTCATCTTCGCTTGCGGCGCGCGTCCGTCGCACGGTGGCGCGAATGCCGCCGCCGCGCGCCGCGATCTCTTGATAAGTCACGCCGGCGGCGCGCATCTCGTATTCGTCTTCGCGGGTGCCGGCAAAGACCGGGTGGGTGTGCGCGTCAACGAAGCCGGGCATCACCACGCGGCCCTCGGCGTCGAGGCGTATGGCGTCGGCAGCGGCCAGGGCTTCGACCTCGGAACGGGCTCCCACCGCCACTATGGTGTCGCCGCGAATGAGCAATGCGCCATCGGGTATGATCGCCAGCTCGCCCAGCTCCGCGCCCAGGCGCGGGCGCGCGGGGCCGGCTAGCGTCACCAGTTGCGCGGCGTTGGTAATCAGAAGCTCATTGCTCATGGTTGCGGTTACACGGCGCATTCGCGATGTGATATAGTCACGACGCGTCCTTCATAGGTCATAATAAAAACACCGGCAAAGGTAGATGGAAATGTCCGACACACTGGTAGGCACAGTCAAGGGGCCGGGCGAAAAGCCCAGCGAGTTTGTCTTCATCACCACAGACAACGACCACACGCGCGTCGGCGAGTTCGTCTACTACGTGCGCGATGCGGCCCGCAGCGCGCGCCGCATTCTCGGCAATGTCACAGAGCGACGGCTGGCGCGCTCGCTGCCGGACAGCTTTCTCGCCGACCCCGAAACGCCGCCGGCGGCGGTCGCCGCGATGATCGGCTTTGACGACGACAGCGCTGAGCTGTTCGAGATCGTTGTGTCGCTGATCGGTTACTTTGACGACGAGCTGAAAGACTTCGTCAACCCGCGCATCCCGCCGATGCCCGGCCAGCCGGTCTACCTCGCGCCATCCGACTTGCTGGCGCGGGTGCTGTCGCCGAAGCAGCCGGGCGAGCGCGGCGCGGCGCACGTCGGCAGCCTGCTGACCCGCGAAGCTGGCGACGTGCCGGTGGTGCTGTCTGTGAAGGATGTCGTTTCGACACATCTGGCGGTGCTGGCTTCGACCGGCGCGGGCAAGAGCTACACGGCGTCTGTGCTGATCGAAGAGCTGATGCGCCCACAGAACCGCTCGGCGGTGCTGATCGTTGACCCGCACGGCGAGTATGATACGTTACAGGAGATCAAAGGCGAAAAGTTTCGCGCCCAGTTCACCGCCGACGGCTATGCGCCGGAGGTCAAGATTCTGCGGCCCGAAAAAGTGAAAGTCAGATTCGACACATTGGAGTTCGCCGACATCTGCTACCTGCTGCCGGAGATGACCGACAAGATGCGGCACTTTCTCGGCAACGCCTTTCGCACCATGCGCGAGCGCGCCGGCAAGCACGGCCACTACGCCTATCAGGACTTGCTCGACGCCGTCGAAGAGCAGCGTTACGGCGACGACGAAGGCAACCGCGCCGGCAACATCAGCACGATTGACGGACTGGCGTGGCGGCTCGAAGGGCGCTTTCGCGGCTACAGCAAGCACCAGATTTTTTCCGACCACGAGCACAACCTGTTGACCGAGCTGTTTCAGCCCGGCCAATGTACCGTGCTGCAACTCGTAGACATCGAGCAGAACGAGCAGCAGGTGATCGTCGCGACGCTTTTGCGGCGAGCGATCCTGGGGCGCATGGCGACGCATAAGGGCGAAGTCATCGATCCGACCAACGAGCGTTACCTGCCGTTCCCGATGTTCGTTTTGCTCGAAGAGGCGCACCGCTTCGCGCCCGCGGGGCAAACGGTCGTGTCTACGAATGTGTTAAAGCAGATTCTTTCCGAAGGGCGCAAGTTCGGCGTCGGCGTCGGTCTGATTACTCAGCGACCGGGCAAGCTCGACGCCGACGTGCTGTCGCAATGCATGACGCAGTTCATCATGCGCATCGTCAACCCGATAGATCAAGACACGATTGCTAAAACGGTCGAAGGCGCGGGCCGACGCATGCTCGATGAATTGCCGGCGCTGACCAAGGGACAGTTGATCGTCTCAGGCGTGGCGATCAATACGCCGGTGATGTGTCAGGTGCGTAAGCGGCTGACGACGCATGGCGGCGAAACCATCGATGCGCCGCTGGAGTGGGCGCGCTGGCACAGCGAGCAGAGCCGCGCGCGCCGCGACGAAGAGCGCGCCGTGCTGGTCAAGCCGCAGCCCAAGAGCGGCGGGCGCCTCGGCGGCTTCGATATTTGAGCCGCCGGCTTTGGTTGGCGATTGCAAGGATGCCGCCGGCTCAAAAGGCGCAGCGGTAGCTGTAGTATTCGTAGATGTTCGCCCAGCGATTCTTCTGCTTGTGATAAATCTTGTAGGTCGCGCCCTCGAAGTTGGTCGTCATGGTGACGACTTCGCTCATCTTATCGCCATCCAGATCAACGTGATCGACCAGCACCTCGGCCAACAAGGCTTCCTGCACGTCGTCGAGGCTGGCGCCTCCCGGCAGGTCGCCTTTCGTCGTGCGGGCATAGCGCATCAGGTCTATGTCAAAGCCCTCGGCATCGGGCGCGGCAATGAGAAAAAGGTGATGGACGGCCTCGTTGCGCGACGGCGTGCGGACGATGAAGCTGGCAATGATCTCCCACTTGCCGTCGCCGTTCAGGTCGGTCGCCGTCATGTTAATCGCCTTCATGTCTTGCACGGCGGCGGCGGCAGCGCCCTTCTGACGAAAGATGCGCCCGGCCAGATCATTGACTGCCGTGCGCTCGGCAGGGGTAGGGGAACGCCGCGACGCGGCGCGCCGGCCCAGCGCTTCTGAGTTTGTCGCCAATCCCATCACCAGGCCGTTGATGCGCGCGGCGCTCTGCAACTCGACGCTGGCCAGGGCGCGGGCGCAGTCGCTGTCTTTATCCGGCTTGGCGCGGACGGTTGCCGTGCCGGCGTCGCCGCCGCCGAACAGCAGGCGGTATCTCTGGCCGATGTGATAGTAGCGCGCCGCGAAGGCCGAGAATTGTTCAGACTCGGCGGAGGGCGGCTCAAGATAACGCCCTTCGATGATGCCGACGAGCGGCTCGATGTGGCTGCCGCCGCGGTCTTGCGCGACGACGAACATGGTCACGCCGGCGCGCGCCGCTTTCGCTTTTGCCTCCGCCGCCTCGCGCTTCGCTTCCGCTGTCTCGCGCTTCGGCTTAGTAGCGGGCTTCGACGGTGACCCGGCGGCATTGGTGTTTCTGGGCGGCTTGCTCTTGGTCTGAGCGGCAAGCGCGGGCAATGAAAAGATGAGCAGCGCAACCGCAAGGATGAAAAGACGATGTTGGTGGCAGACATTCATGGCGCGTTTTTCCTTCACAAATGAATTCAAAAGACGGGCAAATTTCGGGACCGCGAGACGACAACAATTTACACCGCGTCCGACCGGCTTGCAAAGTTGAGCCGGCGGGTCGGACTCTGCTAGTGCGACAGGGGATTCGCATGACGTTGATCGGCATTGCGCTGGGCTTGGCAGTCGCAAACGAAAAAGTGAAGTGCGAAGAATTTATTGAATTGGCCTGCGCTCGACCGGCGTTGATGTGGCCTGCATGTTTTACCTGTGGCATGATGTGTGGGATTGCGCTGGAGTTGAAGGCTTGCAACGATATCACACCGAGAGGGCTCTTATGGAGAAGATTTCACGCCGCCAGTTTAATCATGACGCGATAAGGTCGCTGCTAACTTTCTCACTCGCCAAAAGCCTGTCGGACGCCGCCGCGCTCGCCGCACCGCTGCGGCCCGTCGTGCGCCCCTGGGTGCTTGAGATGGAGCGCGCCACCAAAGCGATGCGCTCAGGCTCGATCAGTCAGAAGACCTGGCAACAGGGCATCGAGGAATTGCTGGCCAGAGTCAGTCTCGATGATCTGCTGCGGGCGATTGATTATGACGCCCTGATGAAACGAGCGATCTTCCAGCCGGTTCACGAGACGGTGCTAGACGTTGACCTGGGCGAACGGGAAGGGATCAAGGATGAGCTGAGCTTCAATCCTTATTTTTACGCGATGAAGCGGGGCACCAATATTGTGCCGCACGGCCATAAGAACATGGCGACGATGCACATGGTATTGAGCGGCGAAGCGCAGGCGATACACTATGACAGGGTCGGCGAAGACGGTCACCACCTGATGATCAAGCCGGTCTCTGACCTCCTGGCCAAAGCCGGCGACGCTTCGACGGTTTCAGACGAGCGCACCAATATTCACTGGTTCAAGACGGTGAGCGAGCGGGTCTTTATGTTCAATATCGGCGTATTCGGTCTCGATTCAACGAAGTCAATCACCGGCAGAGAGTACGTTGATCCAGTGCGCGGCGAGAGGGAAGGCAATGGCGTGATCAGGGCGCGGCGGCTGACTCACGAGCAGGCATACAAACTCTATAGCGGAGGCTAGCATCGGGCGGCGATGCCTTTTGTTTCTGGAGGATGGGGGATGCGGGTACTCCGCTCCGTGCGCCTGGCGCGGGCGCGGATCAGCCGCCGGCATCGCGTTAAACCTCTGAAAAATTTGAACTGAAGATAAGCTAAATCGAAGCCCTCAGAGGTCAAGCCAAAGAATTTGTTATAGTTACTATAAAAACAATTCGTTTTACAAGCTCCGGGCAGTCGCTTATAACAATGGTTAAGGCTCCTATGGTCAGACGATGCGAAGGTCCGCACCCTCGGCCAGCCGGTCTGCCGGCATAATGAAGTGGCAAGCTTCCGCATTTGCCGACAACGGTCAGAGAGCCCCGGAGACTTATGTCGAAGACCCTCACCTCGCACCCTTCGTCCGGCCCTGCGCCAGCACCACGCTTCGCGCAACGCCTGGGTGAAGGGTTCGCCGAACCGCCATGCTTTCTCGGCATAGATGGCGGCGGCACCAAGACCCACGCCGTCATTACCACTGCTTCATACAAGATCATCGGCGAAGGCTTCAGCGGCGCTTCCAACCCGGTGCGCGTCGGCTTTGATCTGGCGGTCGCGCATATCGGCGAAGCCGTCGAACAAGCCTGCGAGCAGGCGCAACTTGCGCCGCAAGACCTCGCCGCCGGCTGCGCGGCCATCGCCGGCATTAGCCACCCGATTCATTATCACACCATGAAGAAGGGACTCGTCCGCCGTCTCGGCATCGATCACCTTGAGCTGGTCACCGACGCGCGCGCCGCGCTTGAAGGGGCGCTCGATGGCAAGCCCGGCGTGGTGCTGATTGCCGGCACCGGCTCGATTGCCATGGGGATCAACGACGCGCGCGCCGTCGAGCGCTCAGGCGGCTGGGGGCCGACGCTCGGCGACGAAGGCTCCGGCTACGACATTGCGCGGCAGGCGCTGAAAGCCGTCGCCGCATCATTCGATGGCCGCGCCCCACGCACCCTCTTGACCGAGCGCCTCTGCCGGCGGTTCGGCATCACGAGCGCCAAGGACCTGCCGGGGGTCATCTATAATAACGACGCCGAAGAGTCTACCGAGATCGCTTCGCTGGCGCGGCTGGTCGCCGATGCCGCTGCCGAAGGCGACGCTGTCGCGCGCGCCATCCTGGCGCAGGCCGGCCGCGACCTCGGCGAGCTGGCCGCGTCGGTGATTCGCAAGCTGGGGTTCGAATCACAAACGTTTCGCGTCGCCTTTGTGGGCAGCGTTTTTAAGGCTGGCGATTGTGTGCTTGATCCCGTGCGCGCCGCCGTGCGCGAGGTCGCGCCGCGCGCCGAAGTCGGGCCACCGCTGCGCCCGCCCGAGATCGGCGCTATCAAGCTGGCGCAGGCCGCGGTGGAAAACTAGAGCGGTCGGTTATTCAGACCGCCGATGTGCGAGCATGGCTCTGATAGATTAAATGACATCGGACAAACCGATGGCCCGGTATCCATATCCACGCTTTGAGGCCGGGCCGCCTTTACGGCAAGCCATTTTCGAGTTTCTTGAAGTCAGGCAGTCTCACGTTTCCTCCATCATTTCGGATAGCGGTTCGTTCGGCAGGCTTGATCGATATGGGATTCTCGGCGATAGATTACATCGTCCTGCTGCTTTACCTTGTGGGCATCACTGTCTTCGGCATGCGCTTCCGCCGCTCGCAGCGCACCGTCAAAGACTACTTCATCGGTTCAAAGAACACCTCGTGGGTGGTCATCAGCCTGTCGATTGTCGCCACCGAAACCAGCACGCTGACGCTGATCGGCGTGCCGGCGCTGGCCTACACCCTTTACGCGCGGCCTGAGCAGGGCGGCAGCCTCACCTATCTGCAAGTCGTCTTCGGTTACATCGTCGCCCGCTTCATCATCAGCCTGCTGTTCATCCCGGCGTACTTCAAAGGTGAGCTGCTGACGGCTTACGAGCTGCTCAAGCGGCGCTTCGGGCCGCAGACCAAGAACTTTGCCGCCTCCCTGTTTTTGGTCATGCGGGCGCTGGCGGAAGGCGTGCGCGTCTATGCGGCGTCGCTGGTGTTGAGCGCGGTCCTGAGCGCCAGCCTGCCGGGGCTGTCATCCCTCTGGCTCTGGTCAATCTTTATCGTCGGATTCCTCACACTGATTTACACCTTCGAGGGCGGTATCGCGGCGGTCATCTGGACAGACTTGATTCAACTGGTGATCTACGTAGCCGGTTCGCTGCTCGCGGCGTATATGCTGCTGCGACTGATACCCGGCGGGTGGGGGACGGTGGTGGCCGAGGCCGCACCCGCCAATAAATTCCAGGTCTTTTCATTTGCGTGGGACTTCAAGGTGCCGTTCACCTTCTGGGCGGGGTTGCTCGGCGGCACCTGTTTGACGATGGCTTCGCACGGCACAGACCAGTTGCTCGTACAGCGTTTGCTCACCTGCCGCGACCAGCGCGACAGCCAGAAGGCGCTCGTCCTCAGTGGCTTCGTGGTGCTGTTTCAGTTCGCGCTTTTCTTAATCATCGGCGTGATGCTGTTCGCCTACGCCAGGTATTATCCGCTCAACCCGCAATCGCCGAGCAACGACGACGTCTTCCCGCTGTTTATCGTCGAGCGATTGCCGCACGTCGTTAAGGGGCTGGTGATCGCGGCCATCTTTGCGGCGGCGATGTCGAACCTGAGCGGCTCGCTCAACTCGCTGGCCTCGACCAGCGTGATCGATTTCTACAAGCCGCTGGCGGGTCGCGGCAAGAGCGATGAGAGCTTGTTGAAGCTGTCGCGCTGGTTCACCGCCGCGTGGGGTGTCGTGCTGATTGCGATTGCGGTGCTGGCGAGCGGCTGGGGCTCGGTCTTCACGGTAGGGCTGACGATTGCGTCGCTGGTCTATGGCCCGATGCTCGGCGCATTCCTTCTCGGCGTCCTGGGCCGTCGCGCCAATCAGACAGGGGTGATGACGGGCATGGCTGTCTCGCTGGTTTTTATGCTGCTGATTAAACTCTACACGGCGGTAGCGTGGACGTGGTATGTGCTGATGGGCACGGCGGTTTGTCTGGCCGTTGGTTATGGCGTCAGCCTGCTCGGCAAGCCTTCGCCGCAGCCGGCCGTTGAGACAGTAGGCAGCGCCGCGAACGATTAATCCATATGATCTGCAACCAAGACAAGATGACGAATGTCCGACGCCGATTCGCTTATTTTATCGTTGCAACCCTTGTTGTCTCTTCGCTGTCGCCTTCACTGCTGGCGCAACGCCGCAGTGCCGCTCATCCGCCATCAGCGCTCGCTGAAGTCGCGCCCGAAACCGTCGGCATGTCGAGCGAACGGCTCGCCCGCATTGATGAGGCGGTGCGCGCCGCAATCGAGCGCAAAGAGACGCCGGGCGCGGTCGTCGTGGTCGGGCGGCGTGGCCGCATCGTCTATCGCAAAGCCTTCGGCGACCGCGCCCTTCAGCCGCAGCGCGAAGCTATGACTGTGGACACGATCTTCGATCTGGCGTCGCTCACCAAAGTTGTCGCGACGACGACGGCGGTGATGATGCTGGTCGAGCGCGGTCGCTTGAGCCTCGCCGATCCCGTGTCCCTCTACATCCCTGAGTTCGGCGCAAACGGCAAAGATCGCGTGACCATCGAGCAACTGATGACGCACCGGGCGGGGCTGCCGCCCGACAACGAGATTGCCGATTATGTCGGCGTCACGATCAAGCCGCTCGAAGAGATTTATAAGCTGAAGCCGTCTTACGAGCCGGGCACGCGCTTCGTCTATTCGGATGTTGGCTTCATCGTCGCCGCGGAGATCGTCCGCCGCGTGTCGGGCAAGCGCATTGACGCGTTCGCGCGCGAAAACATCTTCGCGCCGCTCGGCATGGCGCACACCGCGTATCTGCCGATTGAGCCGGCGAGCGGCGAGCAGCAACACGGCGACACATCGCGGATCGCGCCCACCGAGATGCGCGAGGGGCGCTGGATGCGCGGCGAAGTCCACGACCCGCGCTCCTACGAGATGGGCGGCGTCGCCGGTCACGCCGGCCTCTTTTCAACCGCCGACGATCTGGCCATCTTCTGCCAGATGATTCTGAATAAAGGCGAGCTGAACGGCGTGCGCCTGCTCGCGCCTTACACCATCGAGCGCATGTTGAGCGCCCACACTTTGCCGACTGCACAGATGCGCGGCATCGGCTGGGACGTCAACACATCGTTTTCATCCAATCGCGGCGACCTCTTCCCGGTCGGCACCTTCGGCCACACGGGATTCACCGGCACCAGCCTGTGGATGGACCCTGCGAGCGAAACCTTTGTGGTCTTGCTTACCAACCGCGTCCACCCGACGGGCCACGGTGATGTGACGCGGCTGCGCTCGTTCGTCGCTTCAATTGTTGCCGGAGCGATTACCGCGCCGCCTTACGCGCCGGTCTTCGCGTCGCTTGGCGCAGGGGTGTCGGTCGTTGAAGCGCCGCGCGCCTCGGTCAACCGAGCGGGGCCGCAGGCCACGCCGCTCCATCCAGTGCTGACCGGCATCGATGTGCTGGCGCGCGACGCTTTCAAAGCGCTCGAAGGCCGCCGCGTCGGCTTGATTACCAATCACACGGGGCGCGACCGCGAGGGCCATTCAACAATTGACCGGCTGGCGGCGGCGACCAACTTCAAGCTCGTCGCGCTCTTTGCGCCCGAACACGGCTTGCGCGGCCTCGAAGATGCGCCGGTCAGCAACAGCCGAGACGACAAGACCGGCCTGCCGGTTTATAGCTTGTATGACAACGCCACGAGGCGCCCGACAGAGGACATGCTCAAGGGCATAGACACGCTGGTCTTCGACATTCAAGATGTCGGCGCGCGCTTCTACACCTACACGACGACGATGCTCTACGCGATGGAAGAGGCCGCCCGCCGCCAGCTCAAGTTCGTCGTGCTGGATCGGCCAAATCCGATTAACGGCTACGACATCGAAGGCCCTGTGGCCGACGCCGATCTGCTGTCGTACACCGCGCCCTACCGTCTGCCTGTGCGTCACGGCATGACGATGGGTGAGCTGGCCATGCTCTTTAACGGCGAGCGCAAGATTGGCGCTGACCTGACGGTCATCAAGCTGGAAGGCTGGCGGCGTGCCGATTACTATGACGGCACATCGCTGACCTGGGTCAACCTGTCGCCGAACATGCGCAGCCTGACCGAAGCCATGCTCTATCCCGGCGTCGGCCTGCTTGAATTGACGAATCTTTCGGTCGGGCGCGGCACCGACACGCCTTTCGAGATCGTCGGCGCGCCGTGGATCGAGCCGCAGAAATTGAGTGACGCGCTCAACCGCGCGGGGCTTGCCGGAGTGCGCTTTGTCCCCGTAAGATTTAAGCCTAAGTCATCGAAGTTCGCCGGCGAAGAGTGCGGCGGCGTCAACCTTGTCCTCACAGATCGCGCCACGCTGCGACCAGTGACCGTTGGCTTAGAGATCGCTTATCAGTTGAACCGGCTCTATTCAGGCACCTGGAAAGTTGACGATTACTTGCGCCTGCTCGCCAACCGCGCGACGCTGGCGGCATTGAAGGAAGGCAAGGCTCCCGCCGACCTGGCCCAGGTTTGGCAAGGCGGGCTGGCGGAATTTGCCCGCGTCAGGCAGAAGTACCTGCTGTATTGAAAAGGCGCGACGCGGCAGCTATCGAGCGCCGCGCAAGGACAACAGAGAAGCGCCCCGCCACGAGCGGCGCGCTACGGTAGTTTCGCTTACTAATAAGGAATGGAGGCAACCTATGTCACCGATCATCAGGAAAGCAGTCAGTCTGTTGCTGCTCGTGGGCCTCGCCGTCATGGCGATCCCGGCCCACGCGCAGGACATCACGGGCAGCATCGTCGGCATTGTCCGCGACAGTAGCGGCGGCGTCGTCGCCGGCGCCACCGTGACCATCAGGGAAACGACGAAAAACATCGTCGCCCGCACGCTGTCGACCAACGAGGAAGGCGCTTACTCAGCGCCGCTCTTGCAAGCCGGCAGCTACTCGGTCACGGTCGAGGCCGCGGGCTTCAAGAAGTACACCAAGACCGACATTCAGTTGAACGTCAACGACCGCCTGTCGGTTGACGTGGCGCTCGAAGCCGGCGCCATCACCGAAGAGGTGCATGTCGAGGCCGGCGCCACGCAGGTCGAGTTGCAGACGGCAACCGCCGGCAGCCTGGTCTCGAACATCGAGGTGCGTGAGCTGCCGCTCAATAACCGCAACTTTGTGCAACTGGTCACCTTGCTGCCGGGCGTCAGCTCGACCATGACCGACCAGGCTTACATCGGCACGACCAACCCGTTCGGCCAGACCAACACCGTGTCAATCTCGATCAACGGCGGGCGCACCAGCCAGAATAGCTGGACGATTGACGGCGCAGACAACGTTGACCGGGGCTCGAACCTGACGCTGTTGAATTACCCGAGCGTTGACGCCATCGCCGAGTTCAAGGTGCTGCGCAACCACTACAGCGCCGAGTATGGGCGCAACGCCAGCGGCCACGTCAACGTCATCACCAAGTCGGGCGGCCATGACTTTCATGGCGACCTCTACGAGTTCTTCCGCAACGACAAGCTGAACGCCAACCCTTACTTTAATAACCTGACGGGCCGCTTCACGACCGACCCGACGGCGCTGGCGCCCGACGTCATCGTTGCCGCGAATGACCCGCGCGCCGGCAAGGAGCGCACGCCGCGCCCCATCCTGCGCTACAACAACTTCGGCTACACCATCGGCGGGCCGGTCACCATTCCCGGCTTCTACAACAAGGAGCGCGACAAGACCTTCTTCTTCTTCTCGCAGGAATTCCGCCGCGTCATCACTTACTCGACCTTCAACGCCACGGTGCCGAGCGCTGCCGAGCGCCAGGGCATCTTCTCAGCGCCCATCTGCGTGGCGACCAACGCTGCCGGCACCGCCTGCACGCAGTCGGCGACGACGATCACCAACATCAACCCGGCGGCGCGGGCTTACCTGCAAGACATCTACGCCAACATCCCGCTGCCGAATTCGGGCACCAACACGCTGATTAGCAACGTGCGCAACGTCTTCAATCACCGCCAGGAGCTGGCGCGCGTTGATCACAACTTCAGCAGCAAGGTGACCCTCGCCGTGCGCTACCTGCACGACACCATCCCGACCGAAGAGCCCGGCGGATTGTTCACGGGGCTTACGGTGCCCGGCGTGGCGACGACCAAGACTGACTCGCCCGGCTACTCCTGGGTAGCGCGCAGCGTTCAGACCTTGCGCCCGACGCTGCTCAACGAAGTCGGCTATGCCTTCTCTTACGGCGCCATCGTCAGCCGACCCATCGGCCTGGCTTTGAGCGAGAACTCGCCGAACGTCACCGCGGCGGTTCACCTGCCGTTCCCTGTGTCGCTCGACCGCATTCCGAGCATCTCGCCAGGTTATGCAGGCGTCGCCGGCTTCGGCCCGTATGACGACTTCAACCGTAACCACAATATCTTTGACAACGTCACCTGGATTCACGGCCTGCACACCTTCAAGGTCGGCACCAGCATGAACTTTTACCAGAAGACCGAAAATGCCGGCGGCAACAACGTCGGCGCGTTCGCTTTCGCCACCGCGCCGCGTCCGACCGGCTCTACGGCGACCACCACCCAGCAGGCGTGGGCCAACTTCCTGCTCGGCAACGTGTCGACCTTTACGCAGGCCGACCAGGATTTGACGCCCGACATCCGCATGCACCAGTACGAGTTCTACGCTCAGGACGACTTCCGCTGGAAGTCAAACCTGACGCTCAACTTCGGCGTGCGCTATTCGCGCTTCCGCCAGCCGATTGACAAGACAGGCAATCTGACGAACTTTGACCCGGCGGCCTACGATCCGGCCAAGGCGGTGCAGATCAACCCGACGACCGGCAACATCATTCCCGGCACCGGCGACCCGCTCAACGGCATCCTCATCGCCGGCCAGAACTCGCCGTTCGGCGACAAGGTAGCACCGGAAAGCAACAACAACTTCGCGCCGGTCTTCGGCTTCGCCTGGGACCCGTACAAGGATGGCAAGACGGCGATCCGCGGCGGCTATGGCATCAGCTACGACGTGACACTGGTGGGCGTGCTCGAACAGAACATCTTCGGCAACCCGCCTTACGTCAACAACGTGACGATCAGCAACACGGTGCTGAACAATCCGGCCTCGGTGCTGCCATCAATCTCGGCGGCGCCGAAAGCCATCCGCGGCACGCCCAACAACAGTGACATGCCCTACATTCAGCAGTGGAGCCTTGATGTGCAGCGCGAAATAGCGAAGAACTTCGTCGTTGCGGTCGGCTACTACGGCTCGAAGGGCACACACCTGCCGGGCATCGTTGACCTCAACGAAGTGCCGCCCGGGGCAGCGGTCGCCGCCGGCATCATCACGCCGGGCACGCAGGTGACAGCCGCCCTCACGCCGCGGCTGAATGCCGTGCGTCCGTACAAGGGCTTTTCCTCGATTGGCAGCATCCAGAACTGGTTCAACTCGAACTACAACTCGATGCAGGTGTCGGCAGACAAGACCTTCAAGGATGGCTCGCTGGTGCGCCTGTCTTACACCTGGTCGAAGGCGCTGACCGACAACCAGACCGACCGCAGCTCGGCGCCGCAGAGCCTCTATGACCGCGCCGCCGACTACGGGCCATCGGCTCTTGATCGTCGCCACATCCTGTCAATCAACTACGTTTACCAGCTGCCGTTCTTCCGCAGCCAGAAGGGCTTCCTCGGCCACACGCTCGGCGGCTGGGAACTATCGGGCATCACCAGCGCCGCCAGCGGCTCGCCGTTCACGGTGACAACGACCGGCATCGATCCCGGAGCCCTCGGCTTCCTCGGCACCAGTCCATCCTCAGGCCGCCCGGATCAGGTAGCCAACCCGAACCAGACATCGGCGATCCGCACGCGCTTCCAGTGGTTCAACCCGTTCGCCTTCCAGCTCGTGCCGGCAGGCGTGACGCGGCCCGGCAACGCGCCGCGCGGCGTCGTCATCGGGCCGGGCTACCAGAAGTGGGACATGACGTTGAGCAAGCGCTGGAAGTTTACTGAGAACGTCAATCTGCAATTCCGCGCCGAAGCCTACAACGTCTGGAACCATACCAACTTCCTGGGCATCAGCACGGTCTTTGGCAGCACCACCTTCGGGCAGGTCACCAGCACGCGCGACCCGCGGCTGATCCAGTTTGCCTTGAAGCTGTATTACTAGAACGGCCGATAAGCATTGACCGCCGCCCGCTGCCTGAGATCAAGCAGCGGGCGGCGGTCGGCTTTTTGCGCGGTCTATTTCAGTGAGATCGGACTGGCCTGGATGGCGACGATCTGCCACTCGCCGTCGCGCTCGGCATAGACGTGTATGGTGCGGTAATGGCGCTGCATCTGCTGGCCTTTGTAGCGCCAGTCGGCGGTGTCAAAGCCGATCAGCACGCCGGTCGCGCCAAAGATGCTGACTTCGACGTGATCGCGGACGAGCGAAGCGACTTGCAGGTCGCCGGATTCGATGTCGGCAATGAACTGCGCCCGGTCGTCGCCGTCCAGGGCATAGCTGAAGATGCAGCCTTCGTCCATCAGGCGGTTGAGGGTTGCGGTATCGCCGCCGACCAGCGCCGCCACCCACTCGTCGTTGATGTGCCGCAGTTGTTGCTCCACCTGGATCGTTGAAGCGGAATTCGTGCTCTCGGCCTGGCTTGCCATCGCGTGGCCTCCTTTTCCAACACCTTTAAAAGAGGTTTATTGCAAAGCCTGACATAAGTCAAGCAAGCGTCCTGCTTGCGCCGCGACCGCCACAGCGGGCGATAGTGGCTAATTCTTTTTCGTGGCCGGCTGGCGAAACGCGCGCTCGACCATGTCGTTCGGATCGGTGTTCACCGGCCCGTCGCGCCACAGCCAGCGCATCATCTCAGGCATAACGGCGCCGCCGAATTTTTGCCCGTGCAGGTTCATGCCCCAGGTGTAGCTGACGTCGTAGCCCTTCTGCGTGAGCGCCTTCATCAGCCGCACGTTTTGATAAAACCAGTCGAGCTTCTCATCATAGACGCCGTTGCGAAAGCCGCGATTGTCGTTCCGCCCATCACAGAGGAAGACGCGGATCGGCTTCTTCGCGCTTGCCAGCACGCGCTCCGGGTAGACATGGCCGCCGCGCAGATTCACAAAGCTGCCGACGTTGCTCAACACCTTGCGAAAATAGTCGGGGCGCTCCCAGGCGACCGTGAAGGCCGCGATAGCCCCTGAGCTTGAGCCGCCGATGCCGTGCATCTCAGGGTCCCTTGAAATGTTGTATTCCTTGTAGAGCGCCGGCAGCAGCTCTTCGGTGATCACCCGCGCATAACGGTCATCGAGCGAATTGTATTCGGTGGGGCGGTTGGTCGTGCGGTCGCCCCATTCCTGCGGCGTCGGCTCGGGCTGCTGCGGCGTACGTCCAGGGTTGATGAAGACGCCGATCATCACCGGAATCTCGCGGCGGTAGATCAGGTTGTCCATGACGTTCTGGGCGCGCATATCGCCGTTCTCATCTTTGAAAGCCTGGCCGTCTTGATAAACCATCAAGGCGGCGGGTGACGCCGGATCGTACTGTGCAGGCACATAGACCCAGTAGGTGTGCTGTGTGCCCGGATAGGCGTTGCTCGGCAGCGTGTACGGCCCGCGAATCTCGCCCTTCGGGACGCCTTCTTGCGGCAACGAATCAGGCCCCAGGCGGTATTGCGAGTTCGGGTTCGGCCCCGGCGGCATCGGCTGTTGATTATTGCTTCGCGCCGGTTGCGGCGCTGCGCCGGTTTGTGCCGGAGCCGCCGGCTGCGTGGAAGATTGAGCATGAGCGATTCCCGCCGCTGCCAGGATAAGACTGATGGCAATGGTTGCCACTCTTCGCATTCGAAAACTCCTCGGGTTTGAAATAGTCCGCTAATCAGGTCAAGCGGTTTGCCGGGCGCAATGACGCTCGCCCCGCTCCAAGCGATCATAGATGAGTTGGCCGCCCGCGGGCCAATCGAGTTCTTCAATATGGCTCGTTCGGATTAAAGATTGCGTGATCGGCAAGCCATGCACTGCCGGCAAATTCGCAAATCGTTGTTGATCTTCTCCGATGATCTATGCGATACATTGCGGCGCAGAAGTGATTGGCAGCGTCTATGCATTGCGCCAGATGAATTCGACAACCGGGAGCGCCGCGCATGGGGTTTACAGGGATTGACTGGCTGATCGTCATCGTCTATCTGATCGTTTCGGTCGCTGTTGGCTTGATCGGCAAACGTTTCGTCGGCAACGTCTCGCACTTCCTGGTGGCGGGCCGCGAGCTCGGCCTGTACGTCGGCATCGCGACGCTGGCGGCCACAGAGATCGGCACGATCACTTACATGTACAACGGCGAGCTGGGCTACAAATACGGCTTCGCGGCGTTCGCGGCGGCGCTGATTTCGGGTCTGGTGATGATCTTCGTCGGGCGCACGGGCTTCGTCATCAGCCGCCTGCGCGAGCTGCGCCTGATGACCGTGCCGGAGTTCTTCGAGGTCAAGTATAGTCGCGGGCTGCGCCTGGTGACCGGCGTGCTCGTCGCCCTCGGCGGCATCCTCAACATGGGCGTTTTCCTCAAGATCGAAGGCGAGTTCCTGACCATCGTGAGCGGCATCCCTTCGCGCTACCTCGTGGCGGCGATGACCGTCATCCTGCTGCTCGAATTGCTCTACACGGTGCTGGGCGGCATGGTTTCCGTCGTCATCACGGACTTCGTTCAATACGTGCTATTGTCGGTCGCGACCATCCTGGTGACGATCTATGCCGTCGCTCACGCCGGCTGGGGCAACATCGTTGATAAGGTGACGGCGACGATGGGCGAGGCCGGCTTTAACCCGATTGCCAATCCGAAATTCGGCCTGACCTTTTTGATCTGGCAAGTGCTGCTCTGGTTTTCAGTGCATACCTGCTGGCAGACGACCGCCATGCGCATGTTTGCGACGCGCAGCGCCGAAACCTCAAAGCGAGTGATGACCTGGACAGGTTTTATCTTCCTCGGTCGCGGCATGCTGCCGATGCTCTGGGGCATCGCCGCGTTGACGATGTTCGGCACCGGCGCGATCAAGGAAGGGGTGCCGGCGCCGGTGGTTGATGGTCAGACGCTCGTGCCAATTGATGCGATGCCGGCGATGCTGGCGGCCATTCTGCGACCGGGAGTCAAAGGGCTGGTGGTCGCCGGCATGCTGGCGGCGACGATGTCCGTGAACAGCTCTTACCTGCTGGGCTGGAGCGCGGTCATCTCGCAAGACGTCATTCTGCCGTTGCGCCGCGTGCTCAGGAAGCCGCCGCTCGATTCGCGCGCCCAGATTCTCGTCAATCGCATCAGCAATCTCTTCGTCAGCCTCTTCCTGATGTTTTGGGGTTTGTACTACACGCCGCCCGGCGCGGTCTATCTCTACCTGAACATCACGGGAACGATCTTTCTGGCCGGCGCTTTTGTCTGCGTCGTCGGCGGGCTCTACTGGCGACGCGCCAACACCACGGGCGGTTATCTGGCGATGATTGCAGGCGCAGCCGGCGCGATCATCCCCTTCTTCTTTCTCCACTGGAGCGAGAACATCACAGGCTTTGCGGCCTTCGGATTGGCAGCGCTTGGCCTGGTGGTCGGGTCGCTCGTCGGGCGGCCCTCGACCGCGCCGCCGGCCGTGCAGGAGGCGGAATGAAATACTGGCAGATGTTCTGGACAATCAGTCTGGTGGTGGCCGGCGTCTCTTTCGCCTTCATCACGGCGGTCGTGACCGTCCGCGGCTATAAAGACCTGCGCGAGATGTTCGGGCGTTTGAGCCGGCGCGGCGACAGTAATCACGAATAAGTGGCGCAAGCTGTTAGCTTGCGCAAGGCCAGACGCAAGCTAACAGCTTGCGCCACATAAAGCGTTCACAACCGAATTGATGAAAGACAACGACAAGTTCATCGCGATGGTGACGGCCCGCGTAGAAACCGATTTGCGCTTGAGCGATTTTGCGCCGCGCTCGATGCTGGTCACCGATGAGCATAAGATTCTTCGTCCGCGCTTTCCGGTGATCGATTATCACAACCACCTCGACGCTCAAGAGCCGCGTGCCGTCTTAGAGATCATGGACGAATGCGGCATCGAGCGCCTGGTCAACATCACGATGCGCGTGGGCGATGAAGCGCTGGCGGTGATGGAGCGCTTTCAGCGCGCCGCGCCCGACCGCTTTGCGACGATTGCGTGGATGGACTGGCGCGATCTGCATAAGCCGGGATTCTTTACGCGCTCAGCAGAGCGGCTCGAACGACTGGTTGAGGGCGGCGCTTGCGGAATCAAAATCTGGAAAGACCTGGGACTGACGCTGCGCGAGGCGAACGGCGAATTGCTGCGCGTGGACGATGAGCGGCTCGCGCCGCTGTTTGAAAAGGCCGCCGAGCTGGGTGTGCCGGTGATGTTTCACATCGCCGACCCCGACGCGTTCTTTCTGCCAATTGACCGCTTCAACGAGCGTTACGAAGAGCTGGCGGCGCACCCGGACTGGAGCTTTTACGGCGCGCAGTTCTCGAAGGATGAGCTGCTAGGGCAGCGCAACCGCGTCTTTGCGCGTCACCCGCGCACGACCTTCGTGGCGGCGCATGTCGCCGAGCGGCCCGAACATCTCGCCTCTGTCAGCCGTCTGCTTGCGGCGCATGAAAATCTTTATGTAGACATCGCGGCGCGGACGGCGGAGCTTGGCCGCCAGCCTTATGCGGCGCGCGAGTTTTTTCTGAAGCACGCCCGCCGCATTCTCTTCGGCACCGACCTGATTCCGGAAGTCGAGATGTATCGGCTGCATTACCGCTTTCTCGAAACCAGGGATGAGTATTTTGATTACCCGTCGCACGCGTCGCGGCAGGGGCGCTGGAAAATTTATGGCCTGCACTTGCCCGACGAGGTGTTGCGGCTGATCTATCGCGAGAATGCGTTGCGGTTATTGCCGCGAGCGTGATTGACTGTGTGGCTCTGCGATTTGAAATTCGGAGGGGAGAAGACCATGAGCGGGGAAGAGAAGAAGCTATCGCGCCGCGACTTGCTGAAAAGCGTGAGTATGGCAGGCGCGGCCTTGGGGCTGACGAGCTTTGGCCCGGGCAATGAACGAGAGGCGATTGCCACTGATACGCCAACCGGAGAGCCGCAGGCCCGTTACGACACGATGATCGGCGTACGATTCGAGCCGCGCGACGTGATGCGGCTCGCCATCGTCGGCGTCGGACTGCGCGGCACCAGCGTGCTTGGAGAATTCCTCAACATTGACAATGTCCGCATCACAGCCGTCTGTGACGTGGTCAAAGAGAAGTGCCAGCGCGCCGCAAAGATGATCGAAGCCAAGGGCCAGAAGCCGCCGGCCATTTATGCCAACGGCGACCATGACTTCGAAAACCTCTGCAAGCGCGACGACATCGATTTCGTCTACACCGCGACGCCCTGGGAGTGGCACGTCCCCGTCATGCTCGCCGCCTTGAGCAACGGTAAGCACGGCGGCACGGAAGTCCCCGCCGCTTACACCGTCGAAGATTGCTGGCGATTGGTCGAGGCGTCAGAGAAGAGCCGCCGCCACTGCATGATTATGGAGAATTGTTGTTACGGCTACACGGAGATGATGGTGCTGAACATGGTGCGCGCCGGCCTGTTCGGCGAGCTGGTTCACGGCGAGTGCGCTTACAACCACGACCTGCGCGAGATTCTATTCGAAGATAAGGACGAGGGCCTGTGGCGGCGAGCGCATCATACGCGGCGCGACTCGAACCTCTACCCGACGCATGGCCTCGGCCCGGTCGCTAACTACATGAACATCAATCGCGGCGACCGCTTCGATTACATGGTGTCGATGAGCTCGGCGCATCTCGGATTGGAAGCCTACCGCAAAGATCATGTGCCGGCAGGCGACCCGAAATGGAAAGAGGTCTACCGCTGCGGCGATTACAATACCAGCATGATTAAGACCGCCCGCGGGCGCACCATCATGCTGCAACACAACGTCAGCACGCCGCGCCCTTACGACCGCATCAACCTGATTCAAGGCACGAAGGGCATCTTCCGCGACTACCCGCCGCGCATCTTCTTTGATGGCCAGGGCGAGGGTCATAACTGGGCGTCGCTCGACAAGTACCAGGCGCAACACGAGCCGCCGCTCTGGAAGAAAGAAGGCGAGATGGCGCGCAAGACCGGCGGCCACGGCGGTATGGACTACATTATGTGTTACCGGCTAACGGAGTGCATGCGTCAAGGTTTAGCGCCGGACATGGATGTGTATGACGCCGCCGCCTGGAGCGTCCCCGGCCCGCTCAGCGAGATGTCTGTGGCGCGTGGCAGCGCGCCGGTGAAGTTCCCCGACTTTACGCGCGGGCGCTGGGAGCGCGCGCGTTAATGGTCAATGAAAATATGCCCGAAAAGAAAACGGGCCAGAGCTTGCCGACAAGCTAACTCCAAAGCATACTCACTTGTGAATGAGAATTAGCGGCATCATTTGGCTGGAGGACATCTTAGACAAACTTGAGCGAAAACATGCCGTTAAAAAGGAAGAAGTTAAACAGGTACTTGCCGGTTCGCCTCGCTTCCGTTTTGTTGAAAAAGGACATCGTCGAGGAGAAGATGTTTATTCGGCGATGGGACAAACCGAAGCAGGCCGGTATTTGGTGATCTTCTTTGTCTTGAAGAGGGATAACCGTGCCTTGATCCTTTCAGCGCGAGATATGACTAGGCCGGAACGGAAGAGATATGGGAAAAAGTAAAAGCTCAATTTCGAAGGCAAACTCCTACCAGGAGATTGGCGAATTCTGGGATACCCACGACCTAAGCGAGTATTGGGAGCAGACGAAACCGGTCGAGTTCGAAGTAGATATTCAATCAGAGGCAATCTACTACCCTGTAGAGAGAAAGCTGTCAGCACAAATAACTAAGCTAGCTAGGCGCAGGGGAGTATCACGAGAGACTCTGTTGAATCTGTGGCTGCAAGAGAAGATTGGTGAAGAGACGGCTGCAAAATAGGGGGATCAACGATCAAATTCAGCGGACGCCCTGTGGGCCACGGATGATGCGTACACAAGCGAAAACGCATCCCACAGGGCGTCCGCTGGAATGTATTGCTATACCACCCTTTCTCCTACGCCCTATTTCACGGGTTGGTATTCTGGCATATTCTTAATGCCTTCTCTGACGTTTACTCGCCGTCCAATGTTCAAGTGGGGAGACTTGCGGTATTCCCCCTCTGTTTCGAACTGGACATACCCATTCGGATCAAAGTACGCGCCGGGGAAGTGTTGGAGAGGCATGAACCACTTCCCATGCTGGTGATAGAGCGCGTGAGCCGCACCCACATTCCACTGGCGATTCAAGTTGCTGCCGGAATTTGTCCTTGGACCTGGCGTTGGCATGGCTCAATCATCCTCCAACATAACATTCGTATTCTGGGCGGTATAACTACTGGTCAGCTGGCCTGGACGCGGCGGGATTTGTAGTCGGTCCAGAGGCGGCAGACTTTGATGCGGTATTCGACCAGATCGCGGCTGACCCCGAAGCGTCGGGCGATGACGTCGGAAGTCAGTCCGGCCAGCACCGCGTGCTTGAGCGGAAAGTAGGGAATCAGCGACGCCGCGCCGACCGCGTAAGCGACCTCTTCCTGATTCTTGTCAAAGTTGCGGAAGCGCACGCCCTTGGTGGTCTCTTCTTCATGCATCAATCGGGTCGGCGAATGGCCGAGCAGGACGTGGCAAATCTCTTCCATCAAGGTCGCCGCCTGGCGCTCGCGCGTGTGGTTTGGATTCAAGAAAACCAATCGCGAGCCGTCGGGCAGCGGGCGGCTGGCGCCGCCCGACCACGCCTTGCCGTTATCGCCCAACAGCACGCGCCGGCTCTCCATCGATAAGCCCTGCACGTCGCGCAGGCTCATCACGCGAATCTTCACAAAGGGCGCCAGTTTCCAGGGGTCGAGCGGCTGATCCAGGGGGGCGCCGGCGAATTCGCGCACCTTGAGCGCGATGCGCTCATAGACGCGGCGCTTGGCCGTCGGCGGTAGCAGCTCATCTATCGGTTGAGTCGGCTGCGGCTCTTGACTATTCATTCGTCTCAGTCGTCTCGTTCGGCTTCGTGGCGAATTGAGTATAAGCGACGCGGAACAACTCGGCCAGGGCTTTCGCCATGTCTGGCTTCAGATTGCGGTCGGCCCTGAGGTGGGCTTCGACGATGCTCGGCATGGACTCGGTCGGGTAATAGATCACCGGCTCGACGTAGGCCGTGGCGGCGGCCTCGCCGGTCTCGACCAGCGAGCCGCGCATCAGCCGCTCAAGCGGGATGCCCAGCCACGCCGCCAGCCGCGCCAGCGTCGCGCTGTCGGGCACGCCAATGCCATTCTCAATTCGCGAAAGCGTCGAGGCGCTGACACTGATGTTGGTCGCCACCTGCCGCAGCGATAGCTTCTCTTCCAACCTCTTGCGCTTCACGTACTCCCCTAACTCAACAATATTCAATGCGGGTTCGGTCATCGATAAGACCCTCCTTACCTATCATACTTATAACACAGCCTGTATCACAGATGCAACATATTATTTTATACTTGAAACAAATTTCGGAACCGTGATACAATGTTTCACGTATGAAACAAAGAAGGGGATAGCTATGAAGAACCAGGAAGAAAAAACGAGCTATCGCATAGACATGGATGAGTGGGCCGACTGGAGCGCCTGGCAGGGCTACGAGTTCTGGTCGGCGCAGTTGGAAGCGGAGATGGAGTTCATCTCCGAGTTGCAGGAAGCGATAGGTGCCGCGCCTTTGCCGGCGCAGGAAGGCAAAAGCGATGTCCTGCCCTTCTGAAGTATGGGAAGACTTTGAGGCACTGTGGCGGCGTGTGCAGGAGCTGAGCCGCCAGGTGCGCGAGCTGGAAGCGCGGCTTGGGGCCGTCGAATCTGAATCACGGGCCGCCGCCGTTATGAGCGAGCAACCAGCAAAAGCGATTTACGAAAGCGAGGTCGGAAGATGAGCGCAGCAGTTGAGCAAACCAATCTGGCGATCAATCGCGCCAAGACGATTGCCGCAATGGGCATGGTCGAGCGCGACTACGAAGGCTTTAACGTCTCTAGCCCCGGCATCCGCAAAGAGACGTTCCGCGTCTGGCGCGACGAAGAGGGCCGCGTGCGCTGTTCCTGCGCCGATTATGAAGAGCGCGTCGAAACGGAGCCGCGCTACCGTTGTGAGCACATCCTGGCGGTGAAGTTTCACCTTGAGCCGCCCGACGAATTCACCGGCGAAGTGACCGCCGAGCCGCAGCCTGAGATCGAAGCGGTTGACGCAGACCACCGCAACGGCGATGGCGGACAGGTGATTGCGATGCCGTTTGCCGAAACCTTGAAAGAGCTGTCGCATGCCCTGTCGCCGGAATTGATCCGCCAGCGCGTCGGCTGGACAGACCGCGCGGGCCGCGAGCATGAAGTGGATTACGTCGAGTGGCATGTCGTCGCGGACTTGCTTGACCGCATCTGCCCCGACTGGTCGCACGAGGTGATTTCGATTAAGCAGATCGGCGATTTCGTCGCGGTGACGGCTTCGATCACCATTCAAGGCGTCACCCGCCAGGGCGTCGGCACCGGCTCGGCTTATGACGAGAAGGGGATCAAGAAGGCCGAGCACGACGCGTTGAAGCGCGCCGCGGTCAAATTCGGCATCGCCCGCGAGCTCTATCGCAAGGAAGAAGAGGCGGCATCGCAGAAGAAGCCGAGTGCCGCGCTCGCGCAGTCGCAATTCCCGCGCGACCCTGTGGCGAAGACTATGGCCGATCTGGTGACGCCCAAACAGCTCGTAGCGATTCGCGCGATTGCCAACGCCCACGGCATCAACGCCGAGGCGCAGTGCCTTGAGCAGTTGAAGTGCCGTCCCGAAGAATTATCGCGCAAGGCGGCCAGCACCTTCATCGATTATCTGAAATCGAAGACGCCTGACGAGGTGGAAATCCGCCACGCCGGCTGAAGCGTCTGCCGCCATCGCTTTCCTGTGAGCAGTAGGAGGATTAATCATGCAGGAAATATTGTTTAACGAAACCGCGCCGCTGCCGTTTGCGCCGCCGGTCGAAGGTCGGCAGCCAAAACGCGCGACGCGCAAAGACTCAAAGAAGAACCGCATTCTCGAACTGCACCGCGCGGGCACCGTAGACATCGGCGAAATCGCCCGCCAGGTCGGCACACGTCCGAGCTACGTCGCCGGCGTTTTGCAGAGCGCCGGATTGATTCAAGGCTACTTCGACCTGTACACGACGACGGCGCGCGACCAGAACACCTACAGCCGTTTCTTTCGCAACGCCCTGAGCTTCAAGACGGTCGAAGCGGCGCAGGAATCGGTCGAGCAGATTGCGCGGCTCTACAAGTATTTCGAGCGCATCGGCGACCGCGCCGGCCAGCACCACGCCGAAGTGCTGGCGCTGACGGGTCGCAACCGCGCCCGCTTCAGCGGCAAGAAGGAAGAGTCACGCATCTTCGAGGAGTGGCTGTTCAATCACTGATTGTAAAGTTTCTTACTCTCTGCGAATGAGCGCGGATGGGGGAATGAAATTCGCGCTCATTCGTGGAGACGCTACAACTTCAAGAGACGTGCGGCGTTGTCGTAGAGAATCTTCCGCCGCACTTCCGGCTTGAATCCTTCCAGCGAATCAAAATCCGCAAGCCAGCGCGACGGCGTGATAAATGGGTAATCGCTGCCGAAGAGGATGCGATCCTGCAAGCGCGTGCGCGCTTCGTCCATAATCGCCTTCGGGATATACTTCGGCGACCAGCCCGACAGATCCATGAAGACGTTCGCTTTGTGAGCGATGATCGCCAGCATCTCTTCGTGCCACGGCCATGCCGGGTGCGCGCCGATGATCGTCAGCTCGGGAAAATCCACGGCGACGTGATCCAGATAGATCGGGCGCGTGTAATCCATGCGCACGCCGAGGCCGCCGGGGGTGCCCGCGCCCAGAGCGTTCGTGCCTGTGTGGAAGAGCGCAGGGACTTTCAACTCGGTGATCCTTTCATAGAGCGGATAAAAGCGCGCGTCGTTCGGATAGAACGCCTGCACGCCGGGATGAAACTTCGCGCCGCTCATCCCTAGCTCGGCGATGGCGCGTTCCATCTCGGCAACCGCCCGCTCGCCTTTCCACGGATCAACGCAGGCAAAGCCGATGAAGCGGCCCGGGTAGGCTTTGACGACCTCGGCGACTTCATCATTCGTCAGCGGCGGCATGCCCGTAGCGGTCTCGGCATCCCAGGCCAGCAGCACGCCGATGATGTCGAGTTCTTCGTAGAGGCGGGCGACCTCGTCCATCCGGCGCACCGGCACAGTGGTGCGAAAGAAAGTCTCGGCGGCGGCGCGAAACGGTTTGATCGCGCCGTCGAGAAAGCTCGCCGTCGGCAGATGCACATGCATGTCAATCGCTTTCGCCATTGCTTGATCCTTTGTCGAAAAATCTTGTCGCCATCGTAACAAATCAAGAAAACTGCCACAAAGCCACGAAGCCACGAAGCATCACTATGCTCTTCGTGTTCCTTCGTGGCTTTGTGACTTTGTGGCAATCCCCTACTGCAAGCGAGTGATCAACCGCTTGCGCCTGTGCTAGGCTTCTGTAGTGAGTCGCTGCCTGGCTCTACTCCCATTCCTACGAGGTTGATTCTCATGGCAATCGCAACGATCAATCCCGCGACCGGCGAAACCTTGAAGTCCTTCGAGCCGCTGACCGACGCAGACATTGAGCGCAAGCTGCGACTCGCCGCTGACACCTTCCGCGCCCACCGGCGCACGCCCTTTCAAGAACGCCGCGAGAAGATGATGCGCGCCGCCGAGGTGCTCGAATCAGACAAAGGCCGCTTCGCGCGCGTGATGACCATCGAGATGGGCAAACCGATCAAGGCGGCCATCTCCGAGGCCGAAAAATGCGCCTGGGTCTGTCGCTACTACGCCGAGAATGCCGAGGCGTTTCTTGCCGATGAAATGGTCGAGACCAACGCGAGCAAAAGTTATATTCATTACCAACCGCTCGGGCCGGTGCTGGCGGTGATGCCGTGGAACTTTCCGTTCTGGCAGGTCTTTCGGTTTGCCGCGCCGGCCTTGATGGCCGGCAATGTCGGGTTGCTCAAGCACGCTTCGAACGTGCCGCAATGCGCGCTGGCCATCGAAGAGGTTTTTTGCCGCGCCGGTTTCGTCGAAGGCACATTTCAAACCTTGCTCGTCGGCTCGGACCAGGTGGCGCGGGTGCTTGATGACCCCCGCGTCGTGGCGGCGACGTTGACCGGCAGCGAGCCTGCGGGCAGCCGCGTCGCCGAGCAGGCCGGCAAGCGCATCAAGAAGACGGTGCTTGAGCTAGGCGGCAGCGATCCGTTTATCGTCATGCCGAGCGCCGACCTTGACGAAGCCGCGACCACCGCCGTCAAGGCGCGCACGATCAACAACGGCCAGTCTTGCATCGCCGCGAAACGCTTCATCATTCACGAACGGATCGCTGATGAATTCGAACAGCGCTTCGTCCGCGAAATGGAGGCGCTGGTAATCGGTGACCCGCTCGATGAAGCGACCGACATCGGGCCGCTGGCGACGGCAGACATTCTCGAAGACCTCGACGCGCAGGTGCGCAATTCGGTCGAAGCCGGCGCGCGGCTTCTAACCGGCGGCAAGCGACTGGATCGCCCCGGCAACTTTTACGCGCCGACGGCGCTGGCCGGTATCCCCGAAAACGCGCCGGCTTATTGCGAAGAACTCTTCGGCCCGGTGGCTTCGCTGTTTCGCGTCCGCGACATTGACGAAGCGATTCGCCTGGCCAACGCCACAGAATTCGGCCTCGGCAGCAGCGCCTGGACGAATGATGAAGCCGAGCGGCAGCAGTTTATCGAAGAGATCGAGGCGGGATGCGT
This sequence comes from Blastocatellia bacterium, assembly GCA_035275065.1. Lineage (NCBI taxonomy): Bacteria > Pseudomonadati > Acidobacteriota > Blastocatellia > Blastocatellia bacterium. The sequence continues at coordinate 80,885 of DATENM010000044.1, read as the reverse complement.
CTTCATCAACGGCATGGTGGCGAGCGACCCGCGCCTGCCGTTCGGCGGCGTCAAACGCAGCGGCTACGGGCGCGAGCTGAGCGTCTTCGGCATCCGCGAATTCGTCAACATCAAGACCGTGTGGATCAAAGACAATGAAGCGGCGGGATGCCACCGCAGCGAGACGGAATAACGCCAGGAGGCAGGAGGCAGGAGGCAGGAGGCAGGAAGCAGGAAGCAGGAGGCAGTCGCCGAGCGATACCTAACTGCCTACCGCCTCCTGCCTCCTGATCTTTTATTGCCCGGCGCGGGCGTTGGGCTGGCCCGGCGTCGCCTTGCGCGGCAGCTTCTGGTCGCGCATGGCGGTGTTGTAAACGAAGGCGGCGACGATAACCGCCATCTGCTTCATGTCGTCTTCTTGAATGCGGTCGTACACGTCCATGTTGTAGTGGTGCGTGCGCGAGTCGTATTCAATCGTATCCTGGATGAACTGGAAGCCCGGCAACCCGACCGCGTCAAATGACAGGTGATCGGTGCCGCCGGTGTTGGCGATTGACAACGTCGCGATGCTGTTCTCTTTGGTGGTGCCGACCATGTCTTTGAACGGCGCAAACCATGCGCGGAAGATCGGGCGCACCGCTTCGTTGCCTTGCAGGTAGATGCCGCGAATCTTGCCCGTGCCGTTGTCAATGTTGAAGTAACCCGCGACTTTATCCCACTCCGGCTTGAACTCGAACTGCGGCGCGGTGTTGCTGCCCGGCTGCGGGTTGGCGTCCGTGCGCTTGGCAAAATGTTCGGCGACGTAAGCGCGCGAGCCTAGCAGCCCTTCTTCTTCGCCGCTCCACAGCCCGATGCGAATCGTGCGGCGCGGCTTCAGGCCAAGGGTTTGCAGGATGCGCACGGCTTCCATCATGACCGCCGAGCCGGCGGCGTTGTCGGTCGCGCCGGTGCCCGAATGCCACGAATCGAAGTGCGCGCCCAGCATGACCACTTCGTCTTTCAGGTCGGTGCCGGGGATTTCGGCGATGACGTTGTGGCTCATCAAATCCTGATCGAGAAAGCGCGTGTTGATGTTGATCTCAAGCTCGGGCCGCGCGCCGCGCTCGATCATGCGCACCAGCCGGTTGTAATGCTCGGCGGCGACGACGGCCTGCGGCACGACGCCGGTGACGTCTTTGGCCCAGGCGCGCGGGCGGCGGTCAAATGGCGTATCAACCGGCGCGGGGATGTTGACGGCGCTGACGATCATGTTGCCGCCATCGCCGCGTCCCGGCTCCAGCACGACGGCTGCGCCTTCGGCGGCGACGAATTGCCATTTCTTATTCAGCATCTCCATCGCGGCGCGCTGTTCGTCGGTGAGACGGAAAGCGGGGCGGCCGCCCGGCGTCGTGCCCGGCGCGTCGGCGTTGGCGAGCTTCCACAGGTCGCTGTCGCTCAGGCGGTGGCCTTCGGGCTCGAAGTGCGCTTTGACTTCGCGCGGCTTATCGATCAGGACGATGGCGCCTTTCAGCTTGCCCTTGTACTTTTCAAGCTCGTCGGCGCTCGCGGCGTTCAGATAGACGACTTCGCCGCGCACCGCGCCGTTGGTCGAAGGCGACCAGGCTTTCGGGTAAGCGATCAGCGGCGCGTAATAGGGCTTCACCTGGTTCGCGGCAAAGCCTTCCAGCGACCAGCCGCGCCCGAACGGCCCCCAGGCTTCGAGGTGGGCGTTCGCCAGTCCCCACGAGGCGAGCTTATTCTTCGCCCACTCCTGCGCGGCGCGAAGGTTGGGCGAGCCGGTCAGGCGCGCACCCGTCACGTCGGTGATGTAGCTCAAGGTGTCCATCACCTGCGAGTGCTGTAATCCTTCTTCCTTGATCTTATTGATCGCCGCTTCGTCAAACTTTTCTTGCGGCGGCTGGGCGAGCGCCGCCGTGCCTGTGGTCAGCAAGCTGATGACCAGCAGCAGCGTCATGAATCGATGTTTTTGCATGGCTGTCCTCCTAAGTAGATGCGGTATTCGTGCAATCGTGCGTGAAAGGCTTGGAAGCTTCATGTACTGGCGGGCAATGCCGCCGGTTACTTTTTTCTTTTCAGGCCGCGTAGCCGTAGCGCCAGCTCAGGCGTGCTTGAAGACTTTGCCGTTGGTCCGCTTTAACTGTGCGGTCATGGTCTCGCGCAGCTCGCCGAGGCTGCCGCTCTTCGAGACGAAGGCGTTGGCGCCCGAATCCATCGCCTCGCGGTCTTCGCTGCCCATGCCGGCGGCCGAGTAAAAGATGATGGGCGTCTGCCGGTCAACGGTGCGCACCTGTCGACAGAGCTCGACGCCGTCGAGGTCGGGAAGCCAGTTGTCGAGAATAATCAGGTCGAAGCCTTGTTCGAGCAGGTGTTTCAAGCCTTCGGTGGCGCTCGGCGCGATTGTTGCCCGATAACCCCATTCGTCGAACAGCAGTGAAAGCATCTTTCGCGTGTCTTCGTGATCTTCAATCAGAAGCACCGTAGGCGACTCGGTCTCCATCGTCAAACCTCCAGACTTGATAGAGCCTGCTTAATGCTGACACAGCGTTTAGGCTTTGTGCAACAGGAATTTGCGTGCCGCGCCGCGCAATTATGGGAAGCCCTGAGGGCCATCCTCTGCTGTGAAGAATGGCTCCCGGTGCTCAACGCTCCCAGAAGAATTTGGCCCGCGCCCTGGCTTCGGGATAGACCTCGTCCATGTTGCTGGTGTCGTAGAGCGCGCCGTTGATCATCACGAAACGGATCGTCTCGCTGTTGCGGATGTTGTCGAGCGGGTTCTTATCCGTCACCATCAGGTCGGCGAGCTTGCCGACTTCGAGCGAGCCGATGTCTTTATCAAGGCCGAGGTACTGCGCGCCGTAGAGGGTGCCGCAACGGATCGCCTCCATCGGCGTCATGCCGCCCTGCTGCAACATCCACAGCTCCCAGTGCGCGCCCATCCCCTGAAGCTGGCCGTGCGCGCCGAGTTGCACGTGGCCGCCGGCGCGCAGCACGTCTTTGGCAGACTTCGCCAGCTCGAAGTGGTAAAAGTCGTCTTCGGGCACCATCATGCGGCGGCGTGCGCGCTCGTCAACGACGGCGCGCGGCGTAAAGCGCATCAGGTGCTCGTTCTCCCAGACGTTCGAGTGCTGATACCAGTAGTTCTCGCCCCAGATGCCGCCGTAGCCGACGATCAACGTCGGCGTGTAGCCCGTCTTACTCTTGGCGAAAAGCTGGATCGCGTCTTTGTAGAGCGGCGCGACCGGCACGGCATGCTCGATGCCCGTGTGACCGTCGAGAATTTCGGTCATGTTGTAGAAGTAAGTCGAGCCGCCTTCGGGCACCACCATCATGTGTAGGTCGCGCGCCGCCTTGATGATCTGCTGCCGCTGGTTGCGACGCGGCTGGTTATAACTTTTCACGCTGAACGCGCCGACCGCCTTCATGCGTTCAAGCGCCGCCTTCGCGTCGTCGTAGCCGTTGATGACCGTCTTCTCGACGTTCTCCGCGCCATAGAGGATGTAGCCCGTCGAGAAGACGCGCGGCCCGACCATCGCGCCCGCCTTGACCATCTCGGACTGCGCAAAGACCAGTTGCGTCGAGGCCGACGGGTCGTGCGTCGTCGTCACGCCATAGGCGAGGTTGGCGTAATACGGCCACTGGCGTTCGGGCATGATGTCGAGCGTGTTGTAGCCCATGTGCGAGTGAACATCTACGAGGCCGGGCATGATCGTCTTGCCGGCCATGTCGATGCGCCGCGCCGTGGCCGGAATGTTGACGTTCGCGCCGATGGCTTTGATGCGGTTGTCTTCGATGAGGATCGTGCCGCGCTCGATGACCTCGTCGCCGCGCATCGTGATGAGGCGCGCGTTGGTGAGCGCCACCAAACCGCGCGGTCGCGCCGTCTCGAACTCGAACCCGATCTTCACGGCGCGCGGTTCCGGCGCTTTCTCGTCTTTGGCCAGCGGGCGCGTGACGTTTTCGAGCGACTGCTCGAAGAAGTTCTCGCCCGCTGTCCACTGTACGCTGCGGCTGTCGCGCGACCACGCGAGCCAGTCGCCCGAAGCATTCGACAGCGTCTTCACCGGCACGACGGTTTCGGTCGCCGACAGTTTCAATAGCTTGCCGGTCTGCGGCAGCGGCGCGACGTAGAGCTTGTGCAGTTCCTTGAACGCCACCCATCGGCCATCCGGCGACGGGATAAGTTCCGCCGCGTACTTCGACTCGATGTGCTGTTTGTAATCGTCGCCCGTCAGCTTGACGCTGCTCAGGTAAGTGGTCGCGCCGCCCGTGGGCAGAGGCTTCGACTCCATGAAATTAATGCGCTCGCCGGCCGGGTCGAAGCTCAGGATGGGCATGCGCGCGTTCGAGCCGCGGCTGAAGACGTCAATGACGTAATGGTGCGCGCTGCCGTCCCAGTAATGAATCTCGAAGGTGGATTCGCTCGCCAGGTCTTCTTCGTGGTAGACGCTGCCGCGGCCTTTCAGGTACGCGACCTTCGCGCCGTCGGGCGAGAAAACCGGATTCGCGTACTGATCCCCCACGGTCGTGATCTTGCGCGCGTTCGAGCCATCGGCGTTCGCCACCCAGACCGCGCCCTTGTCGGCATCCGTCCAGGTGACGTAGGTGATTCGGCTGCCGTCGGCGCTGAAGCTCGGCGCGTATTCGAGGGCCGCGGTGTTTAGCAAGCGGCGCGGCGCGGCGTCGCCTTCCTTGACGTAGAGCTTGCCGAGGGCGCTGTAGATGATCCGCTCGTTATTCTTCTTCGCCCAGCGCAGCAGTCGGGCATGGTCGCGGTCGGGCGCGACCGTTTGTGCGAAGCGCACGGCCTCTGTAACTTTCTGCGCGACGTGCGCGGTGAAGGGAATCGGCGTCGCCTGCTTGCGGTTCACGTCAACGCGCACGAACTTGCCTTGCGCGGTGATGACGATGCTCTGACCGTCGGGTGTCCAATTGTAGCCGGGGTAGGTGCCGAAGACCGCCCAGGTCTCCTGCTGGTCGCGCGTCAGGTTGTCGTAGACCGGCCACTCGCGTCCGCTACTGATCTCGCGCAGGTAGAGCACGGTCTTCAAGCCGTCGCGGCGGATGAACGAGAGATAACGGCCATCGGGCGAGACCTGCGGGCGGATCGCGCCGCCCGAGCCGCGCACGAAGACTGCGCGCCGCCCGCTGGTCGTGTCGTAACGCTCGATCCAGTAGATCGCGTCGTAGACGTTCTTGTTGTAGTCGAAGGCCGTGCTCTGCACGAAGTAGACGAAGCGGCCTTTGGGGTCAACCGCCGGCTCGCCGCCGTTCGCCGTCCAGTTCGGCTTCTCTGTAAGCTGAACTCCATTGCCGCCGGTGACGTGATACATCCAGATTTCGCCCGCACCCAGCGAGCGCTGGTCAACGAAGTGCTTGCGCACGACGATGTACTGACCGTCGGGCGTCCATGCAGGCGAGTTGACCAGCCGGTAAGTCTCTTTCGTCACCTGCCGACGGTTCTTGCCATCCGTGTCCATCACCCAGATGTTGTCGCCGCCGTCGCGGTCCGACGTGAAGGCGATAAGGCGGCCATCGGGGCTGAAGCGTGGCTGCGCTTCCCACGACTGGCCGCCCGCGAGCAGCTCGGCCTTGCCGCCCGTGATCGGCATTTTGTAGATGTCGCCGAGCAAGTCGAAGACGACCCACTGGCCATCGGGCGACACGTCGCAGCTCATCCAGGTGCCCTCGTCCGTGTCGAATTCGACGAGCCTCGACGGGCCGTGGTCGCCTTCGACGTCCCAGGCTTCGGGCTTCTTTGCCGCGTCTTTCGGCGCGTCAGGCTTCGCCTGCGGCGGTTGAGCTTGAACAGAGAAGGCGAATGAAAGGATCAACAGGCAAACGGCGATCTTGCGCAACACAGTTCTACCTCGGAGCATTTTTTTCGGGCACGCCTTGCGGGGTTTCTTTGAAAGAGGAGTATAGCGAAACGGCGGCGGGAAATGAAACCACAGAGGCGCACAGGTCAGGGTCTATTCATTCTCCGGACTTGAACCGCCAAGACGCCAAGGACGCCAAGAGAACACAGAGCTTTTCTTGGCGGTCTTGGCGTCTTGGCGGTTTATATCCCCATGGTTATTCGAGAATGAATAGGCCCTGGCGCACAGGTGAACACGGATAGATTCAGACGCTTATCCGTGTTCACCTGTGCGTGTCTGTGATTCCTTACTCATAGCGTAAGCCGATCAGCGGGTCTACGCGCGTCGCTCGGCGCGCAGGGATGTAGCAGGCGATCAGCGACACGACCGCGAGCAGCACGACGATGGCGGCAAAGGTCATCGGGTCGGTGGCCGCCACTCCGAAAAGCAACCCTGATATGAGTCGCGTCAGCAGCAGCGCGCCGCCGAGTCCGATGCCGATGCCGAGCGTGGTCAGCAGAAGACCTTGCTTGAGCACGAGCATCAGCACCTGGCCGGGCTGTGCGCCGAGCGCCATGCGAATGCCGATCTCGCGCGTCCGCAGCGTCACCGAGTAGTTCATCACGCCGAAGATGCCTACGCCTGCAAGCAGCGTCGCCAGCCCCGCGAATAATCCCAGCAGCAGCGTGTTAAAGCGGGCGCGGCCCAGCGTGGCGGCCATCACTTGATTCAGCGTGCGCACGTCGGAGACTGGCTGCTCCGGGTCTATGTTGCGGATCACGTCGCGCACCGCCGGGGTTATCGCCGCCGGGTCATTGTCTGTGCGAACCGCGAGCGTCATAACCGAGTAGGTGAGGTCCGGCAGCGCGAAATAGACCATCGGCTCCACCGCGTCGGTCAAGCTGTCGTAGCGCGCGTCGCCGACGACGCCGATAATCTGCGTCGGGTAGGGATTATCGAACATCTCGACGCTGATCGTCTTGCCGATGGGATCTTCGCCGGGAAAGTGCTGCCGCGCCATGGAGTCGCTGATGAGGACGACGTGCCGCGCCTGGCTGTCTTCGGCCTCACTGAAGAGGCGACCGCGCAGCAGCGGAATCTTCATCGCGGCGAAGTAATCGGCGTCGGCGACGCGCACGTTGGTCGAAGGCTCTTCGCCCGGCGGCGGCGCGGGACGGCCTTCGACGGTGAAGCCGGTCGCCGAACCCAGCCCGCCGTACAGCGGCAGGTAGTTCACCATGCCGGCGGCGCGCACGCCGGGCAGCGCCCGTACGCGCTCCATCGTCTGCTGGAAGAAAGTAATGACTTGTGGGTCTTCCTTGTATTTGCGGGCCGGCAGGTTGACGACCATCGTCAAGACGTTGTCGGTGTCGAAGCCCGTGTCAATGTGGCGCAGGTGACTGAAGCTCTTTATCAGCAGCCCGGCGCTGACTAGCAGCACGAGCGCCAGCGCGACTTCGGCAATCACCAGGGCGCTGCGCAGGCGGCGGCTGCGGGTGCCCTGTCCTTCAGCGCCCTTGCCGCCTTCTTTAAGCGCGTCGTTGAGATTTAATCGCGTCGCTTCCATCGCCGGCGCCAGGCCGAAGATGATGCCGGTCAAAAGCGAAATCAGCAGCGTCCAGGCGAGCACCGTCAGATTGATGCCGACGCCTTGCAGGTTGACGACGTCGCGCGGGCTGATCGCCACCAGTGCCCTTGTGCCCCACCACGCCAAGACCAATCCGAGTGCGCTGCCCATCAAGGCGAGCAGCAGGCTTTCGGTTAACAACTGGCGGACGATGCGCCGGCGACCCGCGCCGAGCGCCGTGCGCACGGCGATCTCTTTCTCGCGCGCCGCGGCTCTCGCAAGCAAGAGGTTGGCGACGTTGGCGCATGCGATTAACAATACAAAAGCCACCGCGCCGAGCAGGATCAAGAGCGCGGGCCGGACATTGCCGACGAACTGCTCGCGCAGCGGCACGACCTCGGCGCTCCACCCCTTGTTGTACTGCGGCGCATCCTGTTCGCGGCGTGCGGCGATGGCTGTCATCTCGGCCTGCGCCTGCGCCATCGAGACGCCGGGCTTCAAGCGCGCCACCGTCGAGAGGAAGCGGCCAATCAGGGCCGGCCCTTCTTTCGGCATCGCCAGGATCGTCCAGATTTCCGCGGGCTTGCCCGTGCCTGAGCGCTTGCGGATGTGCCACTCGAAATTCGCCGGCATCACGCCGATCACCGTGCAGGGCAGGGTGTTGAGCTGAACCTTCTGACCGATAATGCCGGGGTCGCCGCCGTAGCGCCGCCGCCACAGGCCATAGCTCAAGACCACGACGTTGGACGCGCGCGGCTGTGCGTCCTCCTGAGTGAAGCCGCGCCCGAGGCTCGGCTGGACGCCCAGTACGTCGAACAGCTCGGGCGTGGCCATCTGCATAGAGACTTCCTCCGGCTCGCCAGTGCCGGTCAGGCCGACGCGCTGGTCGGAGAAGGTCGCCATGTTCTCGAAGACCGTGTTCTGCTCGCGCCAGCCGAGATAGTTGCCGCGCGAGGTGGAGTTCTGGTGCCGGCCTTCCGGCGTTACTTCCCACAGCATCACCAACCGGTCGGCGTCGCGAAACGGCAGCGGGCGCAATAGCAGCTCGTTGACCACAGAGAAGATCGCTGTGTTCGCGCCAATCCCTAAAGCGAGCGTGATCACGGCGACCGCCGTGAACCCTCTGTGCTTGATCAGCACGCGCGCGCCATAGCGAATGTCTTGCAATAGCGTTTCCATGAAGCCTCCTCCCCTGACCTCGTAAGCCGTGTCCCTGATGACGCCGAGGTTGCCGAAGGCGCGGCGCGCCGCGCGCCGCGCTTCGTCCGGCGCCATGCCGCGCGCGATGTTGGCCTCGACTTCCATCTCGACGTGCAGGCGCATCTCTTCGTCAATGTCGCTGAGCAGCGCCTCGCGCCCGCGCAGCGCGCGCAGGCGGTCTGAAAGAATATTGAACCACTTCATCTGCGCCTGCCCTTCAGGTGGCCTGCCGCACCTTGGTGACGGCCAGCACCAGGCGATCCCAACTCGCCTCTTCGGCTTCGAGCTGTTTGCGCCCGGCCCGCGTCAGCTTGTAGAACTTGGCGCGGCGACCGGTCTCGTGCGTGTCCCAGTCGGAAGTCACCCAGCCCTTCTGCTCGATGCGGTAGAGCGCCGGGTAGAGCGAGCCTTGCTCGACGTGGAGCATCTCGTCCGACATCTGGCGGATGCGCTGGATGATGCCATAGCCGTGCAGCGGCCCTAAACTGACCGCTTTCAGGATCAGCATGTCGAGTGTGCCCTGTAACAGGTCGGCCTTCTGTCGTGTCAATCGCCGTTCTCCTCTCCGATTCGTTGATGCCTAGAATGCCAAAGCATCATAAGAAGGGATGCCTAGAATGTCAAGGCTTGGCCGAAGAGCCTCCGAGGCGAGCTGCATTTTCGTGTTGACTGCCTACAGGAGATAAGATAGACTCGTGTTGCTCATCAACAGGAGGCGTATGGGACAGGACAAGCACGACATTCTGCCGGGCACCCTCAACCTGATGGTGCTGAAGACGCTCGACAGCCTCGGGCCGCTGCATGGCTATGGCATCGCCCGGCGCATCGAGCAGACCAGTGGCGACCTCTTGCAGCTCAACCAGGGGACGATCTACCCGGCGCTCTTACAGTTGGAGCAGATGGGCTGGATCGCTACCGAGTGGGGCGTTTCGGACAACAACCGCCGGGCGAAGTATTACTCGATCACCCGCGCCGGGCGTAAACAGCTTGCCGAAGAAGAGAAGACCTGGCGGCGGGCGGCGGACATCATCGAACGGTTCCTGGCACCGTCGGAGGGCTAAGCGATGAACGGACTGCGCATCTTCTTTCACCGTCTGCGGGCGGTGCTATTCAGGACCCGGCTGGAGCGTGAGCTAGACGAAGAGATCAGCGCGCACCTGGAGATGGAAACCGAAGAGAACCTGCGGCGCGGCATGAGTCCCGTCGAAGCGCGCCGCGCCGCCCTGCGCCAGTTCGGCGGCGTCGAGCAGGTGAAGGAGCGCTACCGTGAACGGCGCGGCTTGCCGTTCATTGAGACGACGCTACAGGACTTGCGCTACGCCGGGCGCGTGCTCGCCAAGTCTCCGGGGTTCACCGCCGTGGCGGTCGTCACGCTGGCGCTCGGCATTGGCGCTTGCACGGCGATCTTCAGCGCCGTCAACCCGATCCTCTTCAAGCCGCTGCCTTACCCGCATGCCGACCGCATCGCGATGATCTGGGATTTCGGCGCCGAAGGCTCGCGCCTCTACGTCACCTTCGGCACCTATCGTGAGCTGGCCGAGCGCAGTCGCTCTTTCGATTACCTGGCGGTGATGCGGCCGTGGCAGCCGACCTTGACCGGCACGACCGAGCCCGAACGATTCAATGGGCAGCGCGTCAGCGCCGACTACTTCCGCGTGCTCGGCGTAAAGCCTGCGCTCGGTAGAGACTTCGAGGCGGCGGAGGATCAAATCGGCGGCCCACGCGAGGTGATCCTCAACGACGCGCTGTGGCGGCGGCGCTTCGGCGGCGATCCGCAGATCGTCGGCCAGCAGGTGACGCTCGACAGCAACCTCTACACCGTCATCGGCGTGATGCCGGGCGGCTTCGAGAATCTGCTGACGCCGACGGCGGAAATTTGGTCGCCGTTGCAGTACGACAAGGCGTTGCCGCCCGACAGTCGGGAATGGGGCCATCACCTGCGCATGGTCGGGCGGCTGCGGCCGGGCGTCGAAGTCGAGCAGGCCAAGCGCGAAATGGATTCGATTGCTCAGGAACCTGTGCGGGAGTTCGCCAGGCCGCCGTACGCCGCGCTTAGCAATGGGCTGATGGTGAATTCGCTACAAAACGACATCACGGGCAGCGTCCGACCGGCGCTGCTGGCCGTCGTCGGCGCGGTCTTGCTGGTGTTGGTGATTGCCTGCGTCAACGTGACGAATCTGCTCTTGGCGCGCGGCGCACAGCGGCGCGGCGAATTCGCCATGCGCGTCGCGCTCGGTGCGGGCCGCACGCGGCTGCTGCGGCAACTGTTGACCGAGAGCCTGCTGCTCGCCTTGATCGGCGGGGTGCTCGGCATGGCGGTGGCCGAAGTCGGCGTGCAGGCGTTAGTCGCGCTCAGCCCGCCGGGGTTGCCGCGCGCCGAGGCGATTGGCGTCGACGGCAGCGTCTTCGCTTTCGCCTTCGCCGTCACGACGTTGATCGGGCTGGTGATCGGGCTGGTTCCGGCGCTACAGGCTTCGCGCAGCGACCTGCACGGCAGCTTGCAGCAAAGCTCAAGGCGGACGGCCAGCGGCCATCAGTTGACGCGCCGCACGCTGGTCGTCGCCGAGGTCGCGCTGGCCTTGGTGCTGCTGGTCGGCGCCGGGCTGCTGTTGCGCAGCATGCAACGTCTGTTTGCGATTGATCCCGGATTCGACACCTCGCACGTGCTCGCCATGCAAGTGCAGACCGCCGGCCCGCGCTTCGACGCGGAGACGACGCAGCGCTTCTTCGAGCAGTCGCTGGAAGCCCTGCGCCAGCTCCCCGGCGTCACCGCGGCAGCCTTCACCAGCCAGTTGCCATTGAGCGGCGACCTGGAAGATGGCTATGGCGTCCACTTCGAGTCGAGCCCGACCGCCGATTCCGAAGCCGAGTTCAGCGGCCTGCGCTATGCGGTCAGCCCCGGCTACTTCGAAGCCATGTCAATCCCGCTGCGGCGTGGCCGGCTGCTCGACGAGCACGACACCGCCTCGGCGGCACCCGTTGTGATGATCAGCGAGTCGTTGGCGCAAAACAAATTCCTCGATCAAGACCCCATCGGCCAGCGCTTGCGTATGGGCCCGAACCAGGGGCCATGGTTTACCATCGTCGGCGTCGTCGGCAATGTCAGACAGACCTCACTCGCCGTCGATCAAACCGCCGCCGTTTACGTGCCGCCGGCGCAGTGGTGGCTCTTCGTGGATAAGGCGCGGTGGTTGGTGGTTCGCACCCACGGCGATGCGGCGGCGCTCGCGCCCGCCGTCAGACGAGCGATCTGGTCTGTGGATAAAGATCAGCCCATCGTGCGGGTCGTAACCCTAAGTGATCTGCTTGCCGCTTCGGCAGCCGTGCGCCGCTTCGCGCTGACCCTCTTTGAAGCGTTCGGCCTCGTGGCGCTGGTGCTGGCGGCGACGGGCATCTACGGTGTGCTATCGGGCAGCGTCACCGAGCGGGTGCGCGAGATCGGCGTGCGCCTGGCGCTGGGCGCGACCCGCGGCAACATCCTGGCGCTGGTCATTCGCCAGGGGATGACCATGACGATGATAGGCATCGTCATCGGCGTGAGCGGCGCGGTGGCCGCCAGCCAGGCGCTGGTGTCGCTGTTGTTCGGCGTCTCGCGTCTCGACCCGCTCACCTACCTCGGCGTCATGGCGCTGCTGGCGAGCGTTTCGGCAATCGCTTGCTGGGTGCCGGCGTGGCGCGCGGCGCGTGTCGACCCGGCGATCACCTTGCGGGCAGAGTAGACGGCCTACAGCGGATTTCGATTGCGTTTGCCGTGTAGCGCAATCTGTTAGATTGCGCGAGCCAATGAGCAATCTAACAGATTGCGCTACACCCGATTGAAATCCGGCTTACAATGCCCGCTGGCATGGAAGAAGAACGTCTCAGCCGGTAACGAACTGTTTGTAATGATTGTAACGTTCGAGAATGAAGGTCACGTAATTGACCGGCTCAAGCCCGCGACAGAAGCCGAACCGCACCACCGGGTCGGTCGAGTATTGGTGCGACGACTTCTGTAGCAGCCAGTAAGAGACATCTTCCCACGACTTCGGGTTGCCGCCGTACTTTTCGGTCAGGCGTTGCGCGTCGTCAACGTGGCCGGGGCCGCAGTTGTAGGACGCCAGGATGAACTTCAGCCGCTCCTGCTCGTCCGGGATGCGGTCCTCCCAGTAGTGCGCCAGCCACTTGAGGAACTTGACGGCCCCCTGCACGTTCTCCTCCGGGTCGAGCAGGTTCTGTACGCCATACTGTTTAGCCGTTGCCGGCATCAGTTGCAGCAGCCCGGTCGCGCCCGCCCAGGAGCGCGCGTCGGGCTTGAAGCGCGACTCCTGGAAGGCTTGCGAGGCCAGCATCCGCCAGTCCCAGTTCAGCTCTGCCCCATAGTGCTTCAACAGGTCGTCGTATTCGCAGAGCTTGCCGGTCTGCGAGGTCAGGTACTTACTCTGGACGCGCTCCAGGTAGCTGCGGCGATCAATGAAATATTTCTGGTAGAGACGGTCGAACAGCGAGCCGTTCTGCTTCCGCTCGATCCAGTCGTTCAGCCTGCTCAATAAGGCCGGCGCGTTTTTCCGCACTGCCCAGGTGACGCTGTGCGAGCGCCCGATGATGGGGCGCACCTTGAGGTTCTTGAACTCGGCTTCTTTCAGCTCGGCCAGGTTATTTTGCATGACCGTGAACTGCACCTCGCCGCGCGCCACCTTCTGCGCCAGCGCCTCGTCCTGAATCTCGCCGCCCATCTCGACGACGGTGATGTCGCCGGAGATTTGATCGGCCAGCTCGACCAGCGTCCGGTGGTAGGGTGACTTCTCAGGCACCGTGACCTTCTGCCCGGCCAGCTCCGATGGCTGGTTGACCAGACGCGCCTGTATGTCTATCTCAGGGGTCGGGTCCGCGGGTCCCGGTTCGAGTGCCTTCTCGGCGCCCTTGCCGGCCCGCGCCGGTGGCGCTTCTTGCTGCACCAGCGCCGGCTCTGTGCGGTAGAGCGCATGCGTGAAAGCGACCCGGCCTGCGTCTTCAGGGGTCGGCACCAGCCGCCCGGCGGCGATGTCGCCGTCGCCGCTGTTGAGCAGCGAATAGATGCTCTTCATGTCGGTCACGACGACCATCTTCAACTGCAAGCCCTGCTCTCTGGTGAATTGCTGAAGCAACTCGTATTCGTAGCCGAACGGCTCGCCCCGGTAGATGAAATAGGAGGTCGAATTGTAGGGGGCGAGGACGGTCAGTGTGCCGCCGGCCTGGATGTCGGCCAGGTCCCTCTGAATGGGCGCGCTGATGGGTAAGTCGGAACGCCGGTCTATCGGGTCGAGAGCTTCCAGGGTCGGTGTGGACGGGTGACGCTTGCAGCCGGCGCAGAAGCCACAGGCGAGTGCCGCCAGGATCAACGGCAACAGGCTTTGGTATCTCTTCATTAGCAACCGTTCCAGGTCTACAGGATTAAAGTTGGAAGAAGATCGATGGCACTCAGCCGATTGCGCGTCCGTTGGCAAAGCGATTGGATGGGTAAGTTTAAACAGGCGGTCAACCGATGGTCAACTGCATGAGCCAATCGCCGGCCCGCGGCGGTGTCGGCTCGGCATTCGCCTCAAGCCTTGCAGGCTCAGCTCGTGCGGATGCGATGATACTTGGCTTCGACCAGCATGTAGAGTCCGTAGAAGGCCAGCCCGGCAGCGGTGACGCCGAGCAACACCTTGCCGAATGGCTGCGCGGCGAGCGTTTGTAACGCGCCGCTGATGCCGCGCACTTCGGCAGGGTCGTATTGCAGCGCCGCGTGGATCAGGTAATAACCGATGATGCCGAAGACGACGCCACGCGCCGCCAGCCCGTACTGGCCGACGCGCATCACCCATCGCTCTTCACGTTTGCTCATGGCGCTGACTTCGAGCCGCTTGCGGAACTTGCATTTGTAACCTTTGTAAATCTGGTAGGCCCCGAAGCCGATAAAGCCCGCGCCGGCCAGGCCGACGAGCAAGGCTCCGAAAGGCAGGTGAATGACCTGCGCGGCGCGCTCCTTGTGCTCTTGCTCGCTATTCTGCTGATGCTCGCCGAACAGGAGCCGCGCGGCGCTGAAGGCCAGTCCGGCGTGCAGCAGGCCGCTGCATGCGTAGCCGAATCGTATCGCCATGCCCTTCAAATCTTTGCCCTTGCCTTCGGCGTCGGCGATGGCCTGGGCAATCCGCCAGAGGGCGTAGGCCGCAAGCCCGACGGCCACCGCGCCGAGCAACGCCTGTCCAAATGGCTCTGAGTAGATGGCGTGGAACGCGCCGCGCGTGTCGGTCACCTGCCCGCCCGAACTGAGCGCGGCGAACACGGCGAGCACGCCAATCAGGATGTAAACCGCGCCCTTCGTCGCATAGCCGAAACGCGCGAGGCGCTCGATCCATGACTGCACGGGCTTTCTTGAAGTCTTGCCTTTTGCCATAGGAAATAGCATACCGCAGACCGCGAGCGCGGCGCACCGCCGGCTGGCGCGCCGCCGGCTGCGCTCGCGAACGCCCTGATACCTTTCGGCTAAGAAATGCGCGTTATCAGGTGAAGGAGGTAGAGAATGATGACTTACAGAGTGATAGAAATTTTGAGTGTGCCTCTGATCCTATTCGCCATCAGCCCGATGGCTCTTGGGCAGAGCGCAGGGAACCAGCGGGCTACGGCTTCTCCGGTGTATGCAATGAGCGCCGATGCCGGTAAGGGAGCAATGCCGGGAGCGCCGGCTTTCGTGGCCGGCGCCGCCCGGCCTCTGGGCAAGGGTGCGGCACGCCCCTGGGTAAAGCTCGACCGTGACGGCAACCCGACGGCCATCGGCGTGACCTTCGATGAAGCGGCGCTCGACGGCCTGCCCACAGACCTTCCGCATGGCCAGCACGGCACGGAGCACGTGCTTGCGCTGCCGCCGCAGGCCGCGCCGTTCGATCACATCATGATCAATTGGAACCCGCACGGGCACGAGCCCGACAATATCTACACGGTCCAACACTTTGACTTTCACTTTTACTTGATCAGCGAGCAGGAGCGCACCAGCATCACGGCACAGGGCGACGACCTGATCAAGACAAAGCGACGTCCGTCAGCCGAGTTTGTGCCCGAAGGCTATGTCTACGCGCCCGATTCGGAAGTGCCGCAGATGGGGGCGCACTGGATCGATCCCCTATCGCACGAGTTCCACGGGCAGGCGTTCACCAAGACCATGCTCTACGGCAGCTATGACGGGCGAATCATCTTTGTCGAGCCGATGATCACCAGGGCTTACCTGTTGACGAAGCCGAATATGACCGAGCCGATCAAGCTGCCGGCGCGCTACGCAAAGCCGGGTTACTACCCGACGCAGTACAGCATCAAGTACGACGCGGAGAAGAAGGAATACACGGTTTCTATTGAAGGCATGACCCGGCGCTAAGGGCGATAAGAATGGCTGTATCGTTGAACGCTTGAGACTAGCAAGGACGCAAGTGAGAATCCACCGCGCCGGGCACGCATAACCCAAAAGCTATGCGTGCCCGGCGCGTGTTTCATGTTGATGATCTCGGCGCGTGTTCAGCAAAGAATTCCGCATTACATTGACTTGCCATTGGGTTAGAGAGAAAATTTTCTTTCCTCACTATCGGTGGACGCTTGATTTCGTCAATCGAAAGTCGAGGGACCTCTATGTCCACCAACCTTTTCCGCTCACCTGAACAAGTTACCGTAGATCACAAAGCAAATCGGTTATCTTCGACCCGAAGGTTTCTGATGACCGTCATCACCTTTGCGCTGACGGTTGGAATGACGCTCTGTCTTTCAACGAACGCCGCGGCGCAGCATTATCAACAGACCAACCTGGTTTCGGACGTGCCCGGAATGGCCCCGACGACCGATCCGAACCTGGTTAATCCCTGGGGATTGGCGCGCAGCTCAAGCAGCCCGTGGTGGGTGGCCGATAACGGCACAGGGGTTTCGACGCTGTATAACGGCTCGGGCGGCATTGTGCCGCTGGTCGTGACGATCCCTGTGCAACCCGGAGGGACGCCGCCGGCTTCGCCTACAGGCGTCGTCTTCAACGGCACCAGCTCAGACTTCTTTGGCGACCGCTTCATCTTTGACACCGAAGAGGGAACGATCTCCGGTTGGAGCAGCGGCACCAGCGCCGTCTTGCGGGTGAACCGCAACGGTTCAGCGATCTATAAGGGAATCACCATCGCGCAAATCAATGGCGTCAACTACCTTTATGCCGCCAATTTTTACGCGGGCACGGTCGAAGTCTTTGATCGGAACTATATGCTGGTGACGCTGCCGGCAGGGGCCTTTTCCGACCCGGCGGTGCCGGCAGGCTTCGCCCCCTTCAACGTGCAAGCGGCGGGCGGCATGCTCTTTGTCACCTATGCCAAACAGGACGCCGATAAAGAGGACGAGGTTGCCGGGCCGGGACTCGGCTATGTCGATGCCTTCGACTCGGCGGGTCATCTGTTGCTGCGCCTGCAATCCGGCATGTGGATGAATGCGCCCTGGGGCGTGGTAATTCCGCCGCCGGGTTTCAGCGGCGGCCCCGCCGTCGGCGGGCCGGGCGCGTTCGGCGTCAGCAACGAAGTGTTGATCGGCCAGTTCGGCAGCGGCCAGATTGCCGTCTTCGATCTGAAGACCGGAAACTTCCGCGGCTTTCTGCTCAATACCAGCAACCAGCCGATAACCATTGATGGGCTCTGGGCTCTGGGCTTCGGCAATGGAGGCAGCGCCGGGCCGACAAACACCCTCTATTTCACCGCCGGCATCGACGACGAACAGCATGGGCTGTTCGGCACGATCACGCCTGTCCCGTAAGTATGACGAGAACTGCGCCGAGCGGCCTTGATTGCCTGCGAGCAGAGGGCTGGACGTGATCGACAACGGCGGCGACGTGGAAGCCAACAGGCTCAAGGCGAACGCCAGGGCGATCCTCGACGCCTTCGCCAGAGCCAGAACCGACAGCGAGGCGAAGCCGTGACGCCGCGCTGCTTTCTCGCCTACCGCAATCAGGGCCGCACGAGCCACAGGCGGTGGAAGTGATAATCAGGGCAGCGATGCCCACAGCTGGGCCGCGTGGCAGGACCTACGCCGCGCGGCCCGGTTTGCAATGCAATGTGACTTGCAATATGCTGCCGTTCGCGCGCCCGGTGACGTGCGGCGTTAGCCTGCGGAATAGCATCCCTTGCGATTGTTCTTTGCGAATCATCGGGGGATCGCCGCCAATGTCCATTTAGTCAGGGAGGAATCGATAGTGCGCCGAACTTTGCTAATGCTTGTATGCGCCTTGGGATTGTCGGGCTTGGCGGCCGGCGTCGCCGAGTCGGCGCAAGCGAATAGGCCGACGAGATCAAATCAGCAACAAGCAGATGTCAGGAAGGTCGGCGTTTGGCAGCCGCCTTCAGGATTGAAACAAATCCCGATCTGGCCGAACGGCGCGCCGGATATGGCGGATATCGCTCAACCAGCCGAGAGAGTTGAGGTCACGAAGGCTCCGGATGTCGTCGCGGGCCAGCCTTACACCGTAGTCTATGACGTAACCTCTCCAACCATGACGGTCTTTCCGCCCAGGGGTAAGAATACCGGCGCGTCAATGGTGGTTTTCCCCGGCGGTGGATTCCAGCTTTTGGCGATGGACCTTGAAGGAACTGAAATATGTGACTGGATGACAGCCAAAGGCATTACATGCGTCTTGCTCAAGTATCGCGTTCCCAAAAGTAATCACTCCTGGGACAAGGATTGCAATTGCGCCATCACACCCAAAGTCCCCCGCGCACTTCAGGACGCGCAAAGAACAATCAGGCTCGTTCGTGCGAGGGTGAAGGAGTTGAACCTAGACCCCAACAAGATTGGTGTAATAGGCTTCTCGGCAGGCGGCTATCTGGTCGCGCAGACCAGCAACATCTTCAAGCCGACATACAAGCCGGTCGATGAAGCCGACAAGCTAAGCAGCCGCCCCGACTTCGCCGTCGCGCTTTATCCGGGTCACCTGTGCCGCGCCGGCGCGACGCTCGATCCCGGCATACACATCACAAAGCAAACGCCGCCGACGTTCCTGTTGCAAGCGTGGAATGACCCGGTGGACGACATCTGCAACAGCACGGTTTATGCGCGTGCCCTTGATGACGCGGGCGTCCCGGCAGAGGTCCATCTCTTTGCCAAGGGCGGGCACGCCTTCGGCCTGAGGCGCACCGAACATCCGGTGGCGATGTGGCCTTCGCTCGTGGAGAACTGGCTCAAGGAAATCGGGATTTTGTAGTTTTAGCCCCACTAAAATAAGCCGCAGGCTAACAACGGCATGCGGCGGACTCGCGCCATAGCGTTGCCTTCATGCACAGGCGCTTTGGCGCTCGCCGCTGATGGTGAGCGTTGGGCCACAAGAGGAAACAATGAAGCGAATGAAGCGCTAGAGCGATTACGGAGGTCTCGATGAAGAAGATAAGCTGGATACTGCTCGCCGTCGTCGGCGTCGCAGTCACGCTCTTGAGCCTGATTTCGGCTGTCCACGCGTACCGGACGAGTGATGACTATGGCATTGGGGGCTTGAGGGTTTCCAAGGTCGCCGGCGGCGATGCCAGCCTCGAAACGGCCCTGCGCGGGATTCGCGGCACCTCTGCCGCCTACGGGGTGGCCTACGGCGTCCTGTTCCTGGCCATCGTGCTCGGACCGTACCGGCGCGGCGAGCGCTGGGCGTGGTGGGCGCTGCTCGTCGCCGGACTCACGCAGTTTGTGCTCGTCCTGCTACGCATCCCTATCCTCGGCACGCAGCTCGGCGTCTCCGCGGCGGTGACGCAGGTCGTTCCCCTGGTCGTGGGGCTGCTGCTCGATGTTGGCCGGCTCAAGGGCCCAGCGCGATGAGATATCGCCACAGTGGACCGCCGCGACGCAATTGCTCATAGGCCGCCGCCGCATCGCCTTTGATGCTGATCGTCTTTGCCTTGCGCATCGCTTTGTAGGACACGGTTGGGTCGCCGTTTTGGGTGAAGCCGTATAAAACCCTGGGATTCAGGTTGAATACAACTGTTGAAAACAGAGTGCAGGTCACAATCGTCACAATCTTCTTGACAAACCCCGACGCAATGGCATAAAAGGCAGGGAGAGAGTAGCCCCGAAAACGTAGCGACATCGTTTGTGGCAGGCCGTGCAAGTCCAGGGTTATAATTATTCCTGAGACGATACTCCAGCGTCTTGAAAGCTGTGTCGCATCCATAAGAATCAATTGTTGTTTGCCAACCGAGAATTTCGCCTGTGGTTGCCGCCGGCCGTTTGCCGCGCGTGTCGCCGGGGACGGTTCTCGTCTGGTCAACGGAGTGATGGACGTGCAAGAACTAAGAACGAATACAAATAATCGCGTACCGCTGAATCCCGATCTGAAAAGCCCCCGCGCACAGGAATTCGAAACCAAGCTGGCGGGGCTGATCGTCGGTCAGGAGCGCGCCGTGCGCCGCATCTCCGGCCTCTATCAGATTTACCTCGCGGGAATGCAGAACCCTGGCCGCCCCATCGGCACGATGCTGTTTCTGGGGCCGACGGGTTCGGGCAAGACGCGCGTTGTCGAAGCGGCTGCCGAAGTGCTGTTCAATGACAACAACGCCGTCGTCAAGATCGATTGCGCGGAGTTTCAGCACTCGCACGAGATTGCCAAGCTGATCGGCTCGCCGCCGGGCTATCTCGGTCACCGCGAGACCGCGCCGATGCTGACGCAAGAGAACCTCGACAAGTACCACACGGACAACGACAAGCTGACCTTTGTGCTGTTTGACGAGATCGAAAAAGCGAGCGACGCGCTCTGGCAGTTGCTTTTGGGCATCCTCGACAAAGCGACGCTGACCTTGGGTGACAACCGCCGCGTCGACTTTTCGCGCTGCATGATCTTTCTGACCTCGAACCTGGGCGCGAAAGAGATGAGCGAATTGATCACCGGCTCGATTGGCTTTGCGCCGGCGCGCGGCAAAGGCATGATCGAAGATGACGTTGATCAGAAGATCTACCGCACCGCTTCGGAGGCCGCCAAGCGCAAATTCTCGCCCGAATTCATGAACCGCATCGATAAAGTGGTGGTCTTCCGCAGCCTCAAGGAACATCACCTGCGGCAGATTCTTGAGCTTGAGCTGTCGCAGGTGCAGAGCCGCATCATGCGCGGCACCGGCGAGAAGTTCGTCTTCAACTGCACGAACGAAGCCAAGAGCTTTCTGCTCGACGAGGGCATAGACTTCAAGTACGGCGCGCGTCACTTAAAGCGCGCCATCGAGCGCTTCCTGGTCTACCCGATTTCGAATTTGGTGGCGACCAAGCAGGTGGCGACCGGCGACCTCGTGGTCATCGATTTCGACGGCGCCACCGGCAAGCTCGTCTTCACCAAAGAGGAAGGCGGGGCGCTGGTTGATCCGTATCGCGAGCGCTACAAAGAGATGTGGGACTCGGAAGAGGGCGAGCGCGCCGCCGAGGCCGCGGCCAGTGATGGCGGGTTGACCACCGCGCCGTTGAAGGCCATCGAAAAGTAACCCGAATAACTCAACGTTTCTGCAAGCGTCAAGCCCGGCAGACGGTGATCTCGCCGGGCTTGTTGCTTGCGGGGCCGATTATCGCTCATGCCGAGACTGCTTGTCGCCATTGCGTTGATGATCCTGGCCGCGCCCCACGGGCGCGCCGAGACCGTGCGCATGGGGCTGTTCGGCCTGTTTAAGCCGCAGGTCGTCGAAGCACGGGTGGTTTCGGGCGACGGCGTGGCGATGGACCTTAATCGCCTGACCGGCAGTCGCCAGCTTAGCGCCGGCAGCCGCGTGCGCTTGCAGCTGGTTGGCGAGCAGTTGCAGATAACCATCAGCGATGCGCGGGGCGGCATCCGGCAAACCTTCAATGCCGCGGAAGCGCGGCTGCGCGCCGGCTCGGAAGCGACGCTGGAGTTAACCCTGCCGGGCAAGCTGCGCCGCACGGTGCGTGGCGATCTAATAGTCACCGCAGGCGACAAGAGTCTGCGCGGCGCGTTGAAGATCGTCCTGACGACCGAGCGCGAAGCGGCAGTCGCTTCCATCGTCGCCGCTGAGACCGAGGCGCGCGCGCCCGAAGCCTTAAAGGCGCTGGCCATCGTCGTGCGCACTTACATGCTTTCGCACACGGGCCGGCACGCCGCCGACGGTTTTGATTTTTGTGACACGACGCACTGCCAGCTCTATCGCGGCGAAAGCGACCTGGCCGCCGAAGCCGCGCGCCCCGTGGTTTTGAGCGCCGTCGCCGCGACCGCCGGTGAGCATCTGAGCTTTGCGGGCGAGCCCGTTGAAACTTACTTCAGCGCCTCGTGCGGCGGATGGACGGCGACGCCGCGGATGGTCTGGGGCGGCGCGTGTGCTTACCCTTACCGCCGGCAACGCTGTCAGTGGTGCCGCGCTTCGAGCCATTACCGCTGGGCGCGGCAGATCGATGCGCGGGCGATTATCAACGCGCTGGCAGCGGCTATAGGCGCGCCGCTTTCACCGAGCACAGAGGTCGCGGTTGACGGCGACGACGCCGGCTTTGTGCGCGGTGTGAGCATACGCGACAGCGGGCGCGGGTGGACGATGAGCGGCGACGAATTTCGCCGCGCCACCGGGCGACGGCTCGGCTGGAACGTGGTCCTGAGCGGCAGCTTCACCGTGACGCGGCGCGGCGCTCAGATGATTTTTAGTGGCCGCGGCTTCGGCAGCCAGGTCGGCTTGTGTCTGGCCGGCGCGGTGGCGCAGGCGCGCAGCGGGCGGCGCTATGAAGAAATCCTGCGCTTCTACTTTCCGCAGGCGCAGGTCAGCCGCCGCTCGCAAACTGAATGATGCCTGGGAGCGCGGGCATCCTGCCCGCCGGGTTGACGCCTGTGAGAGATTGCGGGCGAGACACCCGCGCTCCCAGGTCATCAAGATAGACTGACGAATGAACAAATTTCTTTTTAACCTGCTGGGGATCAAACAGAGCTTGCAGACGTTCGGCGAATGGCTGGTGACGCTGGGGCCGTTCGGCCTGTTTGCCATCTCGCTGATCGATTCGGCGGGCCTGCCGCTGCCGGGCGGGCCGGACGCCGTGATGATTCTATTGAGCGCCAGAAGCCATGCGCTGGTGCCGCTTTACGCCGTCGCCGCGAGCTTCGGCTCGACCATCGGCTGCACGGTCATGTACTGGGTGGCGCGGCGCGCAGGGATGCTGGCGCTCCGCAAGATCGAGCCGGCGCGCCGCGCCCGCATCGAAAACCTGCTTGGGCGCTATGATATGCTGGCCATTATGGCGACAGCGATTCTGCCGCCGCCATTCCCGTTTAAGCCGTTTGTGCTGTCGGCGGGCGTCTTCAAGCTGAGGCTGTCGCGCTTCATCATCGCCGTCTTCGCGGGCCGCCTGGTGCGCTTCTCGATTGAAGGCCTGCTGGCCATCGCGTTTGGCGAGGCAGCGGGTGAACAGATCAAGCGGCATGGCTTGAAAGTCCTGCTGGCGGTTGCCATTGTTGCAACCTTGCTGATTGTCTTCAACATCCTACGATCACGCCGCGCTCGCGGCCTTACGGCCCCGGAGCTTCAGCCGCCAATCGAATAATCGTGGGGCCCATGAATTAGCGGATAAAAAGGAACTTCCGTCCGCCGCAAGGCGTGTGTTAGCATTGGTAACTTTGGGGAGGAGTAACTGGCCCATACATGAGAAACGCAATCGTCTTTATCGCGCTGTCCCTGCTGGTGCTCCCAGGATTCGCGCAATCGCGCAACTGTCTACGCCTTATGCCCGCCGACGAGCTGACGCGCAACGCCACATGGATCGGGCGCGTCCGGGTTCGCAAAACCACGAAGGCGAACTATCGCGGCTCGTACAATCAGGTGGCGTTGCTGCAACCGGTCGATGTCATCGAAGGCGACTTCACGCTGAAAGAGCTGAACGTCCTGGCGCTCTCGATTGTGCGCTGCGCCGAAGACAATTACACCAACGAACAGGAGATGCTCGTCTTTCTGGAGCCGGAAGACAGCCTCTTCCGCACGCTCAATTTTCAATATGGCCAGTTCCTGATTGTCAACGACATCGTCAGGGGCTGGCGCGACGCCAACAACCACCCGATAGACAAGCCTTACGCGGAAGTGCGCAAAGAGATTCTCGCCTACATCAATGCCGCGCAAACGCCGAAGTCACAGGAGCCGCCACCGCCGCAGCCCTCTGCCCAGCAACCGCCGCATAAGCCGCCGACGTCGTCACAGCCTTGATCATCCAGTCAGGTCAGTTAATTCACCAGCCCGGCGAGCGTGACGGTGAGCAGCAGCAGCCGCTTTAAGCCAAGCTCGCGGCCCGTCGGCTCGTACCATTCGCCGAGTGTGTGGCAGTTGCTCGACAGGCCGCCGGCGCCGACCGTGATGGCCGGCAGGCCCATCGAGATGGGGATGTTCGAGTCGGTCGAAGAACAGTCGAGGCGCGGCTCGATGCCTAAAGCGCGCGAGCAGCCAATCGCTGCCTGGACGATGGGCGCGCTCACCGGCGTTTCGCCCGAAGGGCGGTCGCCAATCTGCTCAAGCTCGACGGCCAGCGTCGTGCCGCTCATTGCCCGCTGCGCATTCTCTTCACGCAAGCCCAGCTCGACGACGCGCCGCAAATAAACTTCGAGCTTATCGATCTCTTCGCTCGACACCGAGCGCATGTCAACGATCATGCTGGCGCGCTGCGGAATCGAATTGACCGAGTTGCCGCCTTCGATGATGCCGACATTGAACGAGGTGCGCGGCGCGAGCGGTGCCGGGTAGGCGGCAAAGCGGGCAATCGCGCGGCCCAGCGCATGCACAGGGTTGACGATGCCGAAGTCGCCCCACGAATGGCCGCCCGGCCCTGTGACCGTCACGCGATAGCGGCGCGAGCCGAGCGCCCGCGTCGTGATGCGCTCGACCCCCGGCCCATCAATCGAGATGAACGCGTCGAGGCCGGCGCGAAAGTCGCCCGCCGTGAACAGGTGACGCACGCCGCGCAGGTTGCCTTCGCCTTCTTCGCCGACGGTGCCGACGAAATAGATGGTGCCGGTGGTGGCGACCTGCGCCGCTTCGAGCGCCCGCGCCAGCGCGATCAAGCTGATGACGCCCGATGTGTTATCGCTGATGCCCGGCGCGTAGTAGCGTACGCCGTCGCGGCGCACGCGCACGTCTGTGCCTTCGGGGAAGACCGTGTCCAGGTGCGCGGCGATGACGATGGCCGGCGCGGCGCTGCGGCCCGGCCGCTCGGCGATCACATTGCCTTCGGCGTCCGTGCGCACACGCTTGAGGCCGATCTCTTCAAAGCGGCGCTTGAGGTAAGCGGCGCGGGCATGCTCTTTGAACGGCGGCGCAGGAATCTCGCAGATGCGCATCATCTCGTCGTGGGTTTCGCTGTCGGTGGCCTCGATGAAAGCGAAGGCCTGGCGCACCTGCGGCGCGTAGAGCAGAGCCCGCGATTGCGGATTGCGGATTGCGGATTGCGGATTAAACGATGATTGCATGATGAATGGCCGGTGCTTACCCCATCAGATTGAATTGCCGCGAGCTTCTAGCTTAACAATAATCAAACGCTCTGCATAATTTCGTCGGTGGTCAGCACCGAGGCGCTCAGTTTGGCGCGATTAAAGAGGCGCTCGACGCGCTCCGCGGTCGGCTCGATGCCGTGGCGTTCGAGCCAGAAGATGACATTCGATTTGCCGCTCATCGGGCCGATTTCGATCTCCTGCTCGCGCCCAAAGACGCGCGCCGGCACGCCCGAATAGACGGCGTCGGCAAGCCAGTCGTCGCCTTTGCGAAACGCTTTGATGACCGCCGCCGCATGCACACCGGTCGCCGTGCGGAAAGCGTCGCGGCCGACGACAGGGTAGCTGACAGGGATCGGCACGCCTGTGGCCGCGCTCGCCGCTTCGCAGTAACGCGCCAGGTTCGTCAGGTCGTTATCGATGTAGCCCATCAGCTTGAGATTGACCAGCAATTGATCCATCGGCGCATTGCCGACGCGCTCGCCGATGCCGAGCGCTGTGCCATGCAAGCGGTCGGCGCCCGCTTCAAACGCGGCAATCGTGTTGATGACGCCGAGGCCGCGATCCTGGTGGCCGTGCCAGTCCACCTTGATCTCTAAGTCCGGCCCTACGTCGTGAATGATCTCTTTGACGTAAGCGATCAAGGCACGCACGCCTTCGGGCGTAGCGTGGCCGACGGTGTCGCAGACGCAGATGCGCCGCGCCCCCGCTTCAATGGCTGTGCGGTAGAGCGCGCGCACCGTGTCGGGATGCGCCCGCGTCGTGTCTTCAGTCACGTACATCACCGGCAGCCCGTGCGAGGTTGCGAACTTCACCGCCTCTTCGGTCGCCGTCAGCATCATCTCAAGCGACCAGCCTTCGGCGTACTGGCGAATCGGGCTGGAGCCGATAAAGGTGCAGGCTTCGATAGGAATGCCGACCTCCTGCGAGATTTCGACGATGGGGATGATGTCGGCCAGCACTGTGCGGGCGGCACAGTTCGGCTGGATGTCGAGCTTACAGGCGACGATCTCTTCAGCGAGCCGCGTCACGTCGGCGACGGCGCGCGGCCCGGCTCCCGGCAGCCCGATGTCTGCGCTATGAATGCCGAGCGAATCCATCAGGTGGAGCAAGTTGATCTTCTGCTCGATGGGCGGGTCAATCACTGAAGGCGACTGCAAGCCATCGCGCAACGATTCGTCATTCAACTCGACGCGGCGCGACGCGGCCTCTTTACGTCCGACGACGTTCCAATCATAAATCAATTCGTCTTTATTCATACGGCGACTTCCCTTGAGGATTAGAGCAAACCGGCGAATAGAGAGTCAAGGAAGCGCAGAATCGCATGACCGCAGGAAGTGTGTGGAAGATGGCGGGTTATCGAAAACGCCGCGAGCGTAGCGAAGCTCACAGAGGGTGCGTCGCTACGCCCGCGGCGGTCGGTTACCATTCAAGCGGCTGCGTCGCGCCGCTGCGCATCGCCCAATCGGTTGGGCTCTCCGAGCGCAGGCCGCGCTGGCGCGCGAGACCCGCGTGGAGGCGCAGCGACACTGCGACGATGCCGCAACTGAGCGCCGCCAACAGTATCAAAGCGAGAATGTTCATCGCTGCGTCTCCTTTCCATCGGCGACTCACCACGCTCCTCGGAGAAGGCGGCTAGTCGCCGTAACTTTCGCGCACCGCGCGCGCCGGCACACGGAAGCGCGCGGCCCACATGGCCAATAACCAGAAGAGTCCCGGGCTCGCCGACAACAGCCCCGACGCCACCATCATCACGCGCGGGCTGAAGTGCGTCAGCAGCCAGCCGGCGACGATGGTCGAGATGGCCATCGTTGCCAGCTCAAGCGAGCGGTCGGTGGTGAACACCCGACCGCGATAATCGTCCGGGATCACTCGCATCATCATCGTCTCCTGAACGCCGAACTCTGCGCCCAGCACCAGGCGGCTGGCGGCAATCGCCAGCGACATCAGCAGCAGCGTCGGCATCCAGCCGCCCATCGCGAACAAGACGCCGTGCAGCAGCAACGCCCAACCGATGAAGTGACCGGCGCGCTGTTCGTCGCTCACCCAGGCGGCGATGCGCCGCGATAGCAGCATCCCGAAGAAGACCCCGGCGCCGCCCGCCGTAAACAGCATCGCCACGTTCCAGTCGCCGCGGTCACCGCCGCTGAAGACATGACCGCCGATCTGGTCAAAGAGGAGGCTGTTCATGCCGCCGCCCGTCCCCCAGCCGATGTTCACCAGGATCACGGCGCGCACAAACGGCGTCGCGCGGATGTAGCGCAAGCCTTCGCGCAACTCGGTCAGGAAAGGCTTGCGCCCGGCGGCTACCGGCTGCTCGCTACCGGCGATGGGCTCGCTCGCCGCTGCTTCAACAGAGGTGGCGGCCACCGCTTCCGATGCCACCGGCGCGACCGCCGCTTTGCGCATGGCCGCAGCCGGTATCGCCGCGATGCAGATGGCTGACGCCACAAACGACAGCGAGTTGACAACGAATGCCACGTTGTAACCGAACTGCGCCGCCGTCACGCCGCCCAACGCCGACCCGAGGGTGAACTGCAAGAAGCGCAGCGAGAACATCAGGACGTTCGCTGTCAGCAGTTCACGTCCGCTCGTCAGGTTCGGGATGGCGGCATTCTTTGCGCCCTCAAAGAACATCGATAGCGACGCCATCAGCGCGCTGCCGATAATCACCAGCTCCGCCGAGCGCAACGCTCCCGCCGCGACGTAGAGCAGCGCCACCAGGGCGCGCAGCAGGTCTGTAACGATCAGAATCTGCTTGCGCGAATAGCGGTCAACGAAGACCCCTGCGACCGGCGCAACCAGCAAGAACGGCAGCAGCCGCGCCACCAGCAGGGCGGTCGTCGCCCAGGTCGAGCCCGATATCAGCCGCACCAGGCCGAGTTCGGCGATGAAGGAAAACCATGTACCCAGCTCGCTGATGACCTGGCCCATCCAGAGCCTGCGGAAGTTATGGTTTCTGCCGAGCAATTCTCTATAAGTCACCGAATGCATACTGGCCTCCGAGCTTTCCTGGGAAAGCCTCTGTGACAGGTCGCGGGCACGTCGTTCAAACGACTGTCGAGTGAGCGGTTGACCTTGATCGCGCCGAAAAAAACGTCCATAAAAATCAAAAGCCGCCAGCGTCAATTGGACGCTGGCGGCGTTCGCTTTTGACGCTTAAAACTCTTATGGATCTGTGACCGGGGTCTGCGGCATGCTGATAAACGGCGCGGTCGGGCGAATGCTTCGCAGACGGTCAGGGCAAAGTGCGAGCGCCCTGGCGCCCGTAACGCCGACCCATTCAGCCGTTATTTGTGAATACGTGTGTTTCATCAACTTACCGTCTTCCCTTTCCTCGCCAGGCCGGTTGAATAACAACACTGGCCTCGAGGATGCCTGAGCATAACCGCACTCGGCTTTTCATGTCAATTACTTTCTTCGATTTTTCGGCTTTTTGGCGATAAAAACTTCTGCCTGCGCCGCTCTTTGTCGAATCAAAAACGGCGTGACCTGGTCGCCGCCGGCAAAAAACCGCGCTGAATAACTGGGGGCGCAACCCGTGAGTGTTTGGTATTGAAAATTGCATTTTATAGGCGTATGATTGCCGCGACCCACAATCATCCCGAATGGTAAGTGTCATCCCGCCCGGGATGGCCTTCAGGCTCGAACGGCAGGGACACCGTTCGAGCCTAGCACTTTTATGGGCGACCAACGCCGCGCTTGAAAGCGTGATTGACTTCACCCCGCAAGCAGCATAGTATTTTTCTGGCCACAATCCGCCGACAGGCAGGCGGCTGGCGCTGATGAGAAAGACCCGTCATCTTTAGCGAAGACGGGCGCGCGGCGTCAGGCTCAACGCCAGTGGTTACGACACTCTTTGACGAGTCCTTTGCACGGTGCCCGCAACGGATTCGACCAGCTCTTGTGGTACACAACGACCGGGAGAATTAGTCATGAAGGTCAAAGGTATCGAGAGCGCTCGACCATCAGTTCTTGCTTCTTGGTTCCGCGTTCCCAGTGGCTTTGCGGCGACAGCTTGCGCTCAGCCACAGGCAGCCGGAAGGCGTAAACGCAGAACGAGAAGTTTGCTTCTTTACGGTTTGCTCGCGACGCTGGTGCTGATGCCCATCGTGCGGGCCGATGTCGCCGATCAAAAAGCTCAGGGCATTAGAGAAGAGGCGATGCGCGATGCGCGCAAGGCGCTGCGCAAGGGCGACTTCGAGGCCGCCGCCAACACCTACGCCAATCTGATTGACCACGACGCGCAAGACCTTCAGGCACACCTCGGCGCCGCCTTCGCCTACCTGAAGCTGCAACACTATGCGCGCTGCTTTGACTACGCAACCGCGGCGCTGAAAATAGACATGACCAATGCGCGGGCGCACGCGCTGGCCGGCGCGGCGCTGCTGCATTCGGGCTTTCTGCATGCCGCGGTGCCCGAGCTTGCCGATGCCATACGCCTCGATAGCCGTGAAGCGCTTGCCTATGGCACTGCCGCCGAGCTGGATTATTACGAAGGCCGTGTCAACGAGGCGCGTGCCAAGGCGCTGTATGCGCACCGCCTCGATGCGGATGAGCCGGATTACGTGATGACCTATGCGCGCGCCTCGTCGCGCGCCGAAGATTTCAAAGAGGCCGCCGATGCCTACACGATGTTCCTGGACCTTGCGCCCGCAAGCGATACCGACCGCCGCGACCGCATACAGGGATTGATCCGCTTCTATCGCCGCCTCTCAGGCTTGCAGGTGCATCAGGTCAGCGGCCCGCCGCTGTCGGAAGTCGCGTTCCGTCTGGGCTCGGACCGCCGGCCTTACATCCGCGTCAAGGTCAACGGGCACGATGCGCTGTTCGTCATCGATACCGGCTCGGGCTTCACGGTGATCTCGAAGGACTCAGCGAAGCGGCTGGGGGTCTCCGAGATCGCGCGCGGCGGCAAGTCGCAGGGCATCGGCGGCGATGGTAAGTTCTCCATCGTCTATGGCCTGATCGGCGCGCTGCAACTGAACGACGTCAAAGTCCGAATGGTGCCATGTTTCATCCGGCCCTTTCATGGCGTCGAGCAACGCCCGGCAGACGAGCGCGCCGATGGCTTCATCGGCCTGTCGATCCTGTCGCGGTTCATCACCGGCCTGGATTATAAAGAAGGCCGCCTGATCCTGGATCGCAACACCGAGCGGCCCGTGCCCGTCGTGGATACGCCCGGCACGACGACGATCCCGTTCCGCATGACGCAGAACGGCTTGATCAGTGTAGAGACCGAATTCGACGGCACCAACACGGTCAACGCCATACTCGATTCGGGCGCCAGCTCGACCGCCGTCTCGATGGCCGCGGTCGAACGGCTGAAGATGCGCGACCGCATCATCCAGGGCCAGCGCATTAGCGTCATCGGCGCTGCCGGCATCACCAACGACGTCGAGTTGCTCTTCCTGCGTAACTGTCGCGTCGCCGACCTCAAGCAGAACAACCTGCG
This sequence comes from Blastocatellia bacterium, assembly GCA_035275065.1. NCBI lineage: Bacteria > Pseudomonadati > Acidobacteriota > Blastocatellia > Blastocatellia bacterium. Next base: position 50,406 of record DATENM010000044.1, on the reverse strand, counting down.
CGCCCTGGTCCTCGACTTCGACGCCATCAACGAGACCAGCGGCTTCGAGCAGAGCGGCATCCTCGGCGGTGACTTTCTGCGCCACTTTCTGGTGACCATTGACTTCCCGCGCACCAGTGTGCGCTTCCAGCCGCACACGACCGCCATCATCAAGCAGTAGGCAGAAGTCAGGAGGCAGTAGGCAGGAAGCAGGAAGCAGTCAAGACATCCGTACAAATGCAGAAGGCAGCAGGCTATGATGCGAAGATCACATACCTTGCTGCCTTCACGGCTTTATTCCTGCCTCCTGCTTCCTGCCTCCTGCTTCCTGCCTCCTGGTTTACCGCTGTGCTAGAATAACTCCTGCGATATGAAGAAGACGCTCTACATCGAAACGTCTGTGGTCGGTGCTTATCTCGATAATGGCGAGCCGTTCCGGCGCGACTTGACGATTCGCTGGTGGGAGCATGAGCTGCGCGATTACGAGCCGCATGTGTCGCCGCTCGTGGTGCGCGAGCTGGAGCGCATGGACGAGCCGCGCCGCGCCGCTTACTTGAACTTGATTCGCCCCATGCCGCAGTACGGGATTAGCGAAGAGGCCGCCATCCTGGCCGAAGGCTACATCGAGCGCGGCATCTTTCACCGCAAGTATCTGAGCAACGCGCTGCACGTCGCGGTGGCATCGGTGAACAAAGCCGACCTGCTGGTGACCTGGGACTTCGGCCATATCGCCAATGTTCACAAGCAAGCGCGCATCAACCTGTTCAATACCCTGGCGGGTTTCTTTGTGCCCATGATCGTGACGCCAGAGTTTTTGATTAACGCGGAATTCTAACGGGGGTGACAAGTGACAAGTAACAAGTGACAAGACGATGTCACGCCGATTGCGGGCTGGCTCCGGCTTGCACTGTTTCACTTGTCACTTGTCACTTGTCACTTGTCACTGTTGTTATGTATCGCAAGCCGAGATTTCTGGAAGAACTGCATGCCATCCGCGAAGAGATGTCGCGCGACTGCGACTATGACGTGGACCTGTTCGCCGAGATGGTGCGCTCCGGTCAGCGCCCGAATTATGGGCCGGCGCGCAACATTCGCGGCATGCGCTCACGCGCGCCCGCGCCCGATGCCGCGAGCAAGAAAAATTCCCATTCAGGACAGAGCAATGATTAAACTTCTACGCGCCCTCTCTATGACTTTCGTGCTGGTCGCGCCGGTGCTGGCCGCGCCGATCACCAACGTCGCCCGCCAGGAAAAGACGGCCGCACAAACGGTGCCGCGCCCGGCTTCGGCCGATACCCAGCGCCCGGCGATGCTGGTGCTTGACGTGACCGGCATCGCCGAGCGCGTCAACGACGTGGTCGTCAACGTGCGCTCGCTTGCCGAAGGCGGCGAGAACATCGGCAGCGGCTTCATCATTGATCCGAAGGGATTGATTGCCACCAACTTTCACTTGATCAACGCCGAAGAAGGGCGGCGCAACAGCACGACCCGCAGCCCGGAAGCGGCGACCAAGCTGGTCAACAACGTGACGGTCACGCTCCATGATGGGCGGCAGTTTCCCGCCTCGATCAAAGGCTATGACGAAGCGACCGACATCGCTGTGCTGGAAATTCAGTCGCCCGACAAGCCGCTGCCGGTGGCCGATCTCGGCGATAGCGATGGCCTGAAAGTCGGCGAATGGGTGATCGCCATCGGCAACCCGCTCGGACTGGATCACACGGTGACGCTCGGCATTCTGAGCGCCAAAGGGCGCACGGGCTTCGGCGGCCAGTTCGATGATTTTCTGCAAACCGATGCGGCGATCAACCCCGGCAATTCGGGCGGGCCGCTGGTCAATGCGCAGGGCCGCGTCGTCGGCATCAACACCCTGGTGCTGGAGCGCACGCAGGGCCTGAGCTTTTCGATTCCCATCAACACACTGAAGGCCATCTTGCCGCAGTTGATCGAGCGCGGGCGCGTGACCCGCGGCTTCCTCGGCCTCGTGACGCGTGACATTGATAACGACATTCGCGGCTTGATGAAGCTGCCCGTCGAGACGCGCGGCGTGCTGGTGGTTCGCGCCGAGCGCGGCACGCCCGCCGCCCGCGCCGGCCTGCGCAAAGACGATTTGATCACCGCCGTTGACCGCCAGCCCATCACTACTTACGTGCAGTTCAATCGCATCATCGCCGGCAAAATGCCCGGCGCGAAGATCGCGATTCAAATCCTGCGCGACGGGCACGAGTACACGCTGAACGCCGAGATCGGCGAAGAAACGAAAAGCAAGTAGCCAGTTATCAGTTGCCAGTTGTCAGATACCAAGTCCCGTAGGGACGCGATGTTTATAGTCGGGACGTTCCAATAAAGACGAAGCTCCGTAGGAGCGCAATGTCAACATCGCGCTCCTACGGGACTTGCCGGTCAAACCGACTCGATGACTATATACATTGCGCTCCTAACGGAGCTTGGCGACGCACTGGCAACTGGCAACTAGCAACTGGCAACTGCTTATGAAGAATCAAGCGAGCCCGGCGGAGGCCGGCGAGAGTTCTGTGATGACCGAGCTGTTCGCCTCGGTTGGTGTCCAGGTGACGGACGAGGCGTCTTACAATTCGCTCATCGAATACGTCGATGCCGCCGGGGCGCGCTCGCGGGCGACACGCGGCAAAGCGATCCTGCACGGGCGCTGTTGGAAGCTCGGCGACGGCCTGGAAGTCTGGGCCGTGCTGTTCGAGCAAGGCGATGAATCTTACTTTGCCGACTGCCGCCCGGCTTTCCGCAGCCGCTACCCGCGCGCCCTGACGCCCTGGGAGTTGATCGAGTACGACGAGGACGGCGAAGCCATCATCGAAGGCACGTTGTATGGCGGCCCCGATGTCGTCTTTGAGTTACAGAACCTGACGGAAATATCGGCCCTTGAGTGGCGCGCCTCGCACTTGCACATCGCGATTGCCGGCCTCGCCTATAGCGCCTACGTCACGAACTATCCGGACAAACCGAGCCCACAGAAACCGCCGCAACGCTTCCTGAAGGCCACAGAGATCGAGGGCCTGGTCGCGCAGGCTTGCGAGAACGATTACGTGATCAACGGGCGAGTGCTGGCGTGGCGCGGCTTGCGCAACCCGGCGACCGGCGCGGAGTTGTTCTGGGTTCACATTGACGCCGGCACGATCCGCCTGGAAGTGATCGTCAATGGCGATGTCCTGCGCGGCCAGTTGAAGATCGGCGCGGCCTTCAGCGCCAACATCTGGCTGCAAGGTCATGTGCTGGCCGAGGCCGATTTGGAGGCGCGCTACGAAGGTGTTGACCCCGATTACCTGACCGGCGATTTCTGGGGCCGCCTGCGCCGCGCCAATTGATTTTGTAATCTTCAGCACATTGCGACAGTGAGGCTGTATGGATGCTTTGATGGATGCGATTGAGGTGCGAGTCGTCGGCTCGCTGGTCGAAAAGCAGATGGCGACGCCGGAGTATTATCCGCTGACACTGAATGCGCTGGTCAACGCCTGCAATCAACTGACGGGCCGCGAGCCGGTCGTCTCTTATGACGAGCGCACGGTCGCCCGCGCCCTGGAATCCTTACGCGAAAAGCAGCTCGTCTGGCTAGTCACCGCCGCCGGCGCGCGCGTGCCGAAGTACGAGCACAGGCTGTCAGAGAAGTACAATCTCGCTGAGCAGGAGACCGCCGTGCTGGCGGTCTTGATGCTGCGCGGGCCGCAGACCATCGGTGAGATCAAAGGCCGCACGGGCCGCATGTATGAATTCGCCGAGCTGGCCGAAGTCGAGATGACGCTCGAATCATTAATGACCTCCGAGCCGCCGTTAATCGTCAAGCTGCCACGCCAGCCGGGCACCAAGGAATCGCGCTACGCTCACCTGCTGGCCGGCGAAGTTCATGTCGAAGAAGCGCCCGCCGCGCCGCGCGCAGAAGCCGCCGTGCTTGAAGTGCGCGCCGAAAACCAGCGCCTCGCGCAGCTCGAAAGCGATGTCGAGACGTTGCGCCAGCAGCTCGCCGATCTGCAACAGCAGTTCCTCGAATTCAAACGCCAGTTCGAATGAAGCCGGCAGGGCCAGCCGCCATCAACGATCTTTGAGCAACTCGCGCAACTGCTTGGTGCGCTGTTGCGTCAGCGTCGTTAAACAGCCGTCGTAGATCAGCGGATAAATCGTTCCGCCCTTGTTCTGGTAGGCTTCAAACTCGCAGTCAGAGTCGCGGAACTTGATCCATGCCACCTGCGCCGCTTTCAGAGCCGCGCGCTCGCCTTCATCCTCCAGCTTGGTCATCAACTGTTTGTAAACGGCATTCAGGGCGGTATCGGCTTTCTTGTACTCGCGGGCCTGACAGTCGTTTATCTCGACCTGCGTCTGGGCGTTGTCGCATGGGTCTTTCTTCGCCTGCGCCTGTGCCGCGCCGCCCAGCGCGACCAGCAGGCATAAAACCACTGCGGCAGCAAAAACAATCTTCGTCATCTTTTCATCTCCTCTGATGTCGGCGGCAGCGCCTCGGTCAGCCTAGCCTTTGCCTCTCTCATCGTCAAGCAGGCTGATCGTTGCGCGGCGCACAGGGCTCGCGGGTTGTGGAAAAAGCATGGGCGGTATGCGATTCTGTTTTTTTGCAGCGGGCGGAGGCTCACACGATGGCGATGAAAGAGGCCCTCTGGGCACCTGAAGATCAAACGGCGCGGCTCAACGAAATGATGAGCGACGACCCGCGGCTGAAAGAAGCGCCGCTGCGCCGCGACGTGCGCTCGCTCGGACGCTTGCTCGGCGACGTCTTGAAAGAGCAGGCCGGCCAGGCGCTATTCGATCACGTCGAACGCTTGCGCTTGCTGGCCATCGAGCATCGCGAGTCGCAGGCGCAGGCCAATCGTCCGGCGGACGCTTATCAGTTGATGGAGCAGGCGCGGCAGTTCGTCGCCGAGATGAGCGTCGAACAGGCGCACCAGTTAACGAAAGCCTTTGCCACCTACTTCGAGTTGACCAACCTGGCCGAGACCAATCACCGCAAGCGCCGTCGCCGCGCCGCTGAAATCCTGATTGACCGCCCGCCGCAGCCCGGCTCGATGCGCGGCACGTTTGCGCGCATGCGCGATGCCGGCCTGACCGTTGACGACGCGCTCGACCTGTTGCGCCGCATTCGCGTCATCCCTGTCTTCACCGCTCACCCGACAGAAGTCGCGCGCCGCACGGTCCTTTTCAAACGCCAGCACATCACCGCCGAGCTTGAGCGCCTGGATCAACTGCCCTTGCCTTACGCCGAGGCGCTGATTGCTCAGGAAGCCATCGCCGCGGACATCACGGCGATGTGGGAGTCGGACGAAGTCCGCCGCCGCAAGCCGACCGTGCCCGACGAGATCAAGATGGGGCTCGATTACTACCCGTCGGTGTTGATTGCGACGTTGCCGAAACTTTACGACGAGATCAGCGACGCGCTGAACTCGACTTATGGCGTCGAAGTGAAGTCGCGCGAGCTGCCGATGATGATCGAGTTCGGCTCGTGGATCGGCGGCGACCGCGACGGCAACCCTTTCGTCACCCCCGATGCCACAACGGCGGCGCTAGAGATGGCGCGCCGCGTCATTCTCGACCATTACATCAATGCCGCCCGCGAGCTGATTCGCCAGCTCAGTCCTTCCGATATGCAGACGGCGGTATCGGCTGAGATGATCGCCGCGCTCGAAGACTACGCGGCGCGCATGGCCCCCGATGACCCGAGCGCGCCGCTGCGCGCCAAAGACGAAATCTATCGCCGCTTCCTGGTCTTCGTGCTGCATCGTTTGTTGCACGCGCGCGATCACCCGCAACACGCGGACGCTTACCGAGCCGTCGGCGAATTCTGCGGCGACCTCTGCTTGATGCGTAACAGTTTGGCCGCGAATAAAGGCGAGCGGCTGGCCGAGCAACTGCTCGACCCATTGATTCGTCAAGCGCAGACCTTTGGCTTTCACTTGCACACGCTCGACATCCGTCAGCACGCGCGGGTTCACGCGCAGGCGGTCGCCGAGCTGTCGCGCGGCGCTGAGATTCAGCAGACGGCGAATGCGACATTGCCCGCCGCGCCTGCCGAAGAGACCGCCGCGCTGATCGATATGCTGCGGCGCGTCGCGGCGTTAAAGCGCGCCTATCCGCCGCAGGCGATTCAGAGCTATGTCATCAGCGGCGCGCGGGCGGTCGAAGATGTCTTGTCGGTTGTCTGGCTGGCCGAGCTGGCGGGCGTTGGCGTCGCCGCCGCGGGCGATGATCCGGGCCTGATGCCTGTGCCGCTGTTTGAATCTATCGAAGACCTGCGCCATTGCCCCGAGGTCTGCCGGGCGCTGTGGACGAACGCCGATTACGCGCGGCTGCTCGATTCGTGGGGCCAGCATCAGGAGGTGATGCTCGGCTATTCGGACTCGAACAAAGACGGCGGCATGCTGACCAGCACGTGGGAGATTTACAAAGCCCACCGCGCCCTGCACGCCGTGGCCCGCGAGTGCAAGGTCAAGCTGCGGCTCTTTCATGGTCGCGGCGGCACCGTCGGGCGCGGCGGCGGGCCGACGCACCGCGCCATCGTTGCGCAGCCGGTCGGCGCTTTTGATGGGGCGCTGAGAATTACCGAACAGGGCGAAGTGCTCAACTGGAAGTATTCGGACGCCGTGCTCGCCGAGCGCAATCTTGAGCTGATGATTGCGGCGGCGCTCGAAGCCCTGGCGCGGCCCGGCAGCGCTGCCGCGGATGAAAGCGAATGGGAAGCGGCGATGGAAGAGATGAGCCGCGACGCGTTCGCCTTCTACCGCGAGCGGATTGCTGAAAACGAAGAGGTGATGACCTACTTCGAGCAGGCGACGCCGGTGCTGGAGTTCGATGAAGTAAAGATCGGCTCGCGCCCGGCGCGGCGCAGCACGCGGCGCGGTATCGAAGACCTGCGCGCCATCCCCTGGGTCTTCGGCTGGATGCAGAGCCGCCACGTACTGCCCGCATGGTTCGGCGTCGGCTATGCGATGGAGCGCTTTGCGGCGCGCGGCGCGGGCGAAGCGCGATTGCTGGAAACCATGATGGATGACTTCCCGATGTTCGGTGATCTGATTCGCAACATCGAGATCGGCATGGCCAAAGCCGATCTGACCATCGCCCGCTTGTACGCCGATCTGGTCGAAGACCGTGACCTCGGCGAGCGCATCTTTCAAATGATTGTCGAAGAATTCGAGCGCACGCACCACATCGTCTTGCGCATTCGCCGGCAATCCGAGCTGCTTGAAAAGAACACGGTGCTGGCGCGCTCGATTCGCCTGCGCAACCCTTACGTTGACCCGATGAGCCTGATTCAAGTTGACCTGTTGCGCCGCAAGCGCAGCGGCGAAGCGAGCGACGGGCTGAATTATGCGCTCGCCGCGACGATCAACGGCATCGCCGCCGGCCTGCGCAATACCGGGTGACAAGTGACAAGTGACAAGTGACAAGAAGAACCGCGCTGGCCAGGTCATGTCGGGCGCGGAGCCACATCGTCTTGTCATTTGTCACTCGTCACTTGTCACTCTCCGGTTGCCGCCCTAGAATCAATCTTTTTAATTCGGGCACCGGAATCATCAAGGGAGATCAAGGGCATGTCAGCGCCTCGCAAGTTAGCGATCCTGGTCGGCGGCGGCCCCGCGCCGGGCATCAACGCGGTCATCTCGGCTGCCGCCATCGAAGCCATCAACGAAGGCTTCGACGTCGTCGGCGTGCAGGAAGGCTTCAAACATCTCATCCGCGAAGATGCTTCGAAGATTCGCCCTCTAAGAATCGAAGACGTATCGCGCATTCATCTCGACGGCGGCTCGGTGCTCGGCACGGCTCGCGACAACCCGACCAGATCGGATCAGGCCATCTCGTCGGTCATCAAGACGTTGATGGCTGCCGGCGTCACGCACCTGGTCACCATCGGCGGCGACGACACGGCGCTGTCGTCGAGCTACGTCTACGAAAAGTCGGGCCACCAGATTCACACGGTCCATGTGCCGAAGACGATTGACAACGATTTGCCGCTGCCCGCACACATCCCGACTTTCGGCTACCAGACGGCGCGGCACGTCGGCGTCGAACTGGTGCGCAACCTGATGGAAGACGCGCGCTCGACCAAGCGCTGGTATCTGGTCGTGGCAATGGGGCGCAAGGCCGGCCACCTGGCGCTCGGCATCGGCAAAGCGTCGGGCGCGACGCTGACGATCATCGGCGAAGAGTTCGCGAGCGCGACCGTGCCGTTTGCCGACATCTGCGACATCGTCGAAGGCTCGATCATCAAGCGGCGGGCGATGAACCAGCCCTACGGCGTCGCCATACTGGCCGAGGGCTTGATCGAGAAGCTCGACCCGCAAGAGCTGTCCGGGTTACAGGACGCCGAGCGCGACGAGCACGGCCACATCCGTTTTGCCGAAATTGATCTGGGCCGCATGGTCAAGGCTGAAGTGCAGGGCCGCTTTCTGGCGCGCGGCATTCGTTTGACGATCACCAATAAAAACATCGGCTACGAGCTGCGCTGCGCCGACCCCATCCCTTACGACGCCGCTTACTGCCGCGACCTCGGCTATAGCGCCATCCGCTATTTGCTGGCCGGCGGGTCGGGCGCGATGGTCAGCATACAGGGCGGGCGGCTAGTGCCGCTGGCCTTCGCTGACATTCGCGAGCCGGAGACCGGCAAGACGCGCGTGCGCCTGGTTGACCCGGCAAGCGAAGGCTATCGCGTCGCCCGCGAATACATGATCCGGCTGACGGCGCAGGACTTTCAGAATGCGGTGTGGCTAGAGAAGCTGGCGCTCGCGGCCAGCATGACGACCGCCGAGCTGCGCGCCCGGTTCGGCAACTGAGATTGCGGATTGCGGATTGCGGATTATCGAACTCATTCCCGAGTTTTATCCGATGACATCAAGCTCTGAAGATAATCCCCGTTCCAGATTCCGCAATCCGCAATCCGCAATTGGAAAGGTTATGGCAATCAAGAAAATCGGCATTATTGTAGGCGGCGGGCCGGCGCCGGGCACCAACGGCGTCATCGCCGCGGTCGCCATCGAGGCGATCAATAATGGCTGCACGCCCATCGGCTTTCACGACGGCTTTGAATGGCTCGCCGAGCGCTTCACAGACGAGCAGCATGAATTGACGGCGGACGAAGTCTCGCGCCTGCACCGCGACGGCGGCTCGCTGCTCGGCACCTCGCGCACAGACATCACGCGCGACCGCCGCAGCCTGGAAAATGCCATCGCGGCGTTCAACAAGATCGGCATTGACGCGCTGGTCTGTATTGGCGGCGATGACATGATTCGCAGCGCCGTCGCCATCGAACAGGAAAGCGGCGGCGCGATCAACGTCGTGCTGGTTCCCAAGAGTATAGATAACGACGTGTGGATGCCGCTGCCTGTGCCGACGCTCGGCCACGAGACGGCGCGCCACGTCGGCGTCGCGCTGGTCAAGAATTTGATGGAAGACGCGCGCACCACCGTGCGCTGGTACTTCGGCGTGACCATGGGTCGCCCCACAGGCCATCTGACGCTGGCCATCGGCAAAGCCGCCAGCGCCACCTGCACGATCATCCCCGAAGAATTTCGCAAAGAGACGATCAAACTCGACGACATCTGCGACATCATCGAAGGCGCAATCATCAAGCGCCGCGCTTCGGGGCGTGACTTCGGCGTCGTCTTGATGGCCGAAGCGCTGGCCGAGCACCTGAGCCCCGAAGAGAACGTCGAGCTTCAGGACGTAGACCGTGACGAGCAGGGCAACATCCGCGTCACCGAAATCGATCTCGGCCACATGGTGAAATCCGAAGTGCAATCGCGGCTCGAACAGCGCGGCTTCAAGGTGACGATTGTTGACAAGACCATCGGCTACGAGCTGCGCTGCGCCTCGCCCATTCCTTATGACGCCGAGTATGCGCGCGATCTCGGCTACGCCGCGGTGAGCTACTTGAAGCAGGGCGGCTCCGGGGCGATGATGACGCTGCAAGGTGGCGAGGCGCACGCGGTGCCGTTCGCCGAGCTGATCGATGCCGAGACGGGCCGCGGTCGCCGTCGCGCCGTTGACGTTGACACGGAAAGCTATCAGGTGGCGCGCGATTACATGGTTCGCCTCGGCCCCAAAGATTTCACTGACGCCGTATGGCTCAAGAAGCTGGCCGAAACCGCGAACCTGTCAGAGGATGAGTTCCGCGCCCGCTTCGGCAAGTTCGCGCACTGATACAACCAGACAATCCGTTAGCCCAGGGCGTTCGTAACAGTCTTTCTACTATAAGCTGGAGGACTTTGATGAAACGAATTGTGGTCGCTCTTTCTTTCCTGCTGTTATCCACCCCGGCAATTGCGCAGCACACCGGACACGAGGCCGCGCCCCGGCCCGTAACCTTGATGGAAGGCTACGGTGAATTGCGCCACCCGGTCACAACGCGCAACCCCGAAGCGCAGCGCTTCTTCGATCAAGGCTTGCGGCTGGTCTACGCCTTCAACCATGAAGAGGCGGTGCGCTCGTTCCAGCAGGCCGCCACGCTCGACCCCGACTGCGCGATGGCCTACTGGGGCGTGGCGCTGGCGCTGGGGCCGAACATCAATATGGACGTAGACCCGGCTCGCGAGAAGCGGGCGTATGAAGCGATTCAGAAAGCCTTGCCGCTTGCCGCCAAGGTGAGCGAGCCGGAGCGCGCTTACATCCAGGCGTTGGCCAGGCGCTATTCAAACGACCCGAAGGCCGATTTGAAGAAGCTGAATCTGGATTACAAGAACGCCATGAGCGAAGTGGCGCGGCGCTATCCCGACGACCCCGACGCCGGGACATTTTATGCCGAGAGCATCATGCTGCTCAGCCCGTGGCAGTATTGGAGCGCCGACGGCAAGCCCGCCGAAAGCACGCTTGAGCTGGTCGCCGTCCTCGAAGCCATTCTGAAACGTAACCCCGACCACATCGGCGCTAATCATCTCTACATCCATGCCGTCGAAGCGTCGCCGCACCCCGAGTGGGCGCTGCCGAGCGCGCAGCGTTTGAAAGTGATGACGCCGGCCGCCGGTCACCTCGTCCACATGCCGGCGCACATTGACATTCGCACAGGCAACTATGAAGCGGCGGCGCGCGCCAATGTCTATGGCGCAGAGGCCGACCGCGACTATATCAAGGTGGCGGGGGCGCAGAACGTCTACTCGATGATGTACTACTCGCACAACCTCCACTTTCTGACCATCGCCAACTGCTTACAGGGGCGCTTCACGGATGCGCAGCGCGCCGCGGCTCAGCTCGAAGCGCACTTGAAGCCGTATCTGAGCGGGCCGATGGGCGAAGTGATGCTGCCGATGCTCGACAGCTTCTTGCCGACGCCGACGATTGTGCTGGCGCGCTTTCGCAAGTGGGACGAGGTGCTGGCGTCGCCTGAGCCCGACAAGAAGCTGAAGGTGACCGGCGCGATGTGGCACTTTGCGCGCGGCCTGGCTTACGTCGCCGCGGGCAAAGCCAGTGACGCCGAAAGTGAGCAGAGGCTGTTCATTGCGGCGACGAAGACGATCCCTGCCGACTCGCCTTACGGGTTTAACACCGCGCCGACGGTGTTTAAAGTCGCCGAGTCGTTGCTTGCCGGCAAGATTGCATGGCTCAAGGGCGACAAGAAGACGGCGATTGATCTGTTGAAGCGGGCAGTCGAAGCCGAAGACGCATTGAGGTATGACGAGCCGGCGGATTGGCAACTGCCGACGCGCGAAACCCTGGGCGGGGCGCTGCTCTTAAGCGGCGACTACGCCGCAGCCGAGCCGGTCTTTCGCGCCGAGCTGGAAAGGAATCCGCGCAGCGGGCGGGCGCTGTTCGGGCTTGTGGAAAGCCTGAAAGGGCAGGGCAAGCAGTCAGCCGCCGCCTTCGTGCAAGCCGAGCTTGATGCGGCGTGGAAAAATGCCGACACCAAACTGCGGCTTCAGGATTTGTGAGGCGAATAGAATCATGCCCCTGCTCGACGCGGCAGGGGCATGCTACGCCTCTCGATCAGTTCCCGGCTGATCGCCAGCCGCGCTAGCGAATATAGCCCCCAGTCAGACAGCCGGTAAGCCATTGATAGCGCCGCATCGCTATCGCGTCGCGCCATCTCCCTAAACACCGCTTGCAGCAAATCGGTCAGATCAAGCAACTCGGCGGAGTTGACGGAGTAGTTTGGTAAGCGGATCCAACTTGACGCAGCAGAGGTCAGTGAAGACTCTTCAATCGTTCCTGTCTTCAGAAAAAGCTGATTCAGTATGGCAATCGCCGACTGGATGGCTAACGTGCTGCGCTCTGCTTCGAGCGGGTAAAGGGGCCGTGAAATGAACAGAAACGCTCTGGCCGCCTGTTCGCTGACATCTTCCCTATCCAGCCGCGCCAGAGCTGTCAGGTAAATGTCTTTAATCTGCGCCTTCTCCTGGTGCGCTTGCAGCATGGCCTGAGCGATGCGATCAAACACCAGGGTGCGGCCCAGCGGGTCCAGGATTCTTGCAGCCAGCCTCTGTGCTTCTGGCCAATTCGATTGGCTGATTGCCTTCCTGACCAGCGGACTATAAGCCGTCAGCGTGGCCTCTCTGCGGATGGCCACATCATTGATTTTGGAGAGGATATCCTCGGCGAGCGGAATATTCTCTTTGGCCGCCGCCTGCCTCGCCAGGCGTTGATATTCTTTATCTCGTTGTCGGTCATCATTGATCGTCGTGACACGCGGCAGCTCATCGGCGATGCTCTGTGTCTCCCCGGCCTCGGACGGGAGCAAAGAAGACACGTCAATCATCCTTTTCTGAGGGGGGCCTGGGATTGGCCGGGACTGCGCCGTGAACATCATTTCAAGCGCCGAGGCAAGTTCACCAAACTCCGGCGCCCATTGTGGGAAACGGAGGGTAGCGAGCTGGCCCATTTCACGGGCCGTCCGTAGATCATCCGTCAACCCTTGCAAAGGCACATCCGGCTGAAGGTCGCGGCGGATGCGGACAGCTAGCGAACGGAAAAACTCGTTTTGCAGTGCCGCGGAACGCTCCGGCGCAAGAATAAACCGCCCCAGGTTCCGCATCTCAAGGGGGCTAGCAGAACTGTCGCGCAGCCGCTGTAGCAGAAGCATCGCCAGCCGTTCAGCTTCGCCCTCGTCACGCTTGCTGAGGTCTTCGAGAAAGCCGGTCCAATCTACATAACCCAGCGACATAGACTTTTCGGCAAGCTGCGCGGCGAACTTCGGGTCGCTTTCCATGCGGTCGTAAGCCAAACTGATCAACGCTCGCGCCTCTGGTGTCCACTCTTCTTTGATGCCGGCCTTGAGCGGGTTGCCTGCGCCGTCCGCCGAGCCAACCAACTCCCGAAGGAGGTCCGGCTTGAGCGCGGCGATTCGCCGCACGATAAAGAACCAGAACCTTTGCGCCCTTGATTCCGACTCGCCACCGGTCGCCTTCGGTGCCCCCTCCTTCTTTAACTGCTCGCGCATTGCTGCGATAGCACTCTTGAAGATAGAGGTGGCCCGCTCTTTGTCGTCTGGCCACAGCAACGTTCCCGCTTCGACTTCAACCAGGCAGCGCCATTCGATAGGCTCGACGCGATACGCCGTCGCCAACACGCCGTCTAGTAATGTTCTGGCTTGCTGCGCCCACTTGCGCTCTAACCCAGTCAGGCGACTCTCGGCCACAGGCTTGGGAGGCGACTTTTTATCAGGCGTTTTTGGCTGGCCATTGCTTGGAGGTTTTTCAGCTTCTTGTGGTCTCGCCGACGAAGCCTTCTGCGCGCCACCTGCGTTTTGAGCCGCCACGGGAAGGATCAATGTCTGTGCCGACACAGCAAAGGCGAGCCCTAAAACGACTAGCCGGCTGACGAGCCAGGCTTGCAGGAGCCCAGGCTTGTTGGTGGATATTTGATCAAGGTTGTTCTCGATTTCCATCGCTGACCTCCTGAGGAAGGAATTCGACCTGTTCGCTTTAGCGACGAGGGAGAAGTTCAGCGTAGAAGCTTTTACCATCTCGACGGTCTGAAGATGGAAGCCGATGGCAGGTTCTTCTGCTTCCCCTCTTCCGTATACTTAAAGATGGCTGCGATGATATTCGAGCTACTTTTTGATGTCAAGAAAGTTTTTTCGACTGCGGCGGCGTCACTCGTCTTTGAAGAGGATGTTGAGCACCAGCAGGATGCCGCCCGCTGCCGCCGCCAGAAAGAAGATGATCGCCAGGCCGGGGTAGCCGAATATCTGAAAAGATGTCGGAACCTGCATCAGCATGGCCGCCCCAACAATCAACGCCGCCAGCACCAGCCCCATCGTGATGCGGTTGGCGACTTTTTGAAAGCCCGCCATCAGCTTGGTCTCGTCAATCGCCTGGACTCTCACCTCAAGATCGTTGTTGGCGACATGCTCAAGGATGCGATTCATCCGGCGCGGCAGCGTCTGCACCAGGTCTTGCACCTCAAGCACGCTGCTGAAGAGGTTGCCCGGCGAAAAACTCTTCATCACACGGTGCCTGAGAATCTCCGCGGCGTTGCGGCGGAGCGAGGCGTTGGGATCAAAGTCCGGGTCGAGCGTCCAGCCGACTTGATCGAGATTGAGCAGGGTCTTGCCGAGCATCGTCAGGTCGGACGGCAGACGGATGCCGCATTCGCCGGCGATCTGCGTGATCTGCAAAACGATGCGGCCCGCTTCGATGCGCTGAAGCTCGGCCTGCTGGTAGACGGAAACAAACTCTGCGACGCGCGCCGAAAACCCCGTGCTGTTGAAAGCCTCTGTCTTCTCGCCAATCTGAATGGCGAAGCGCGCGGCGTCGTCGCTGCGGCCTTCGCTGATCGCCAGCAGCATTTGCAGCAGCCGTTCCTGCAAGCGCGGCGTTACGTGCGCCACCATGCCGAGGTCGAGCAAGGCGATGCGCCCGTCGTCGGCCAGAAAGACATTGCCGGGGTGCGGATCGGCGTGGAAGAAGCCGTCAACGAGGATCTGTTTCAGGTAAGCGCGAAACAGGTCTTCGGCCAGCGCCTCGCCGTTGATGTCGAGCAAGGCGAGCGGGCTGAGTGAAAGAATATTCTTGCCGGCGACGTAATCCATCGTCAGCACGCGCGAGGTCGTGTAATCGTTTATCGGCTGCGGCACGACGATACGCTCGAACTCGCGCAGGTTGGCGCCGAGCGTTATCAGGTTCTGCGCTTCCTGGCGATAGTCAAGCTCGCGCAGCAGGCTCCTGCGGAACTCGCCGAGCATCTTATTGAACTCGTACCTTCGGCCTATGTCGGTAAAGCCGTCCATAAACTCGGCGATCTCTTCGAAGGCTTCCAGGTCTTCGGCAATCTGCTCGCGGATATTCGGGCGCTGTACTTTGACGGCGACCCGGCGGCCATCGCGCATGCGTGCGCGATGCACCTGCCCGAGCGAGGCCGCCGCCATCGGCTCGCGGTCGAACTCGGCGAAGGCTTTCGAAAGGCGCACGCCCAGCTCGGCGTTAACGATGCGCTCGACCTCTTCATAAGCGAACGGCTCGACTTTGTCTTGCAGGCGCGCCAGCGCCTCGATGTAAGGCAGCGGCAGCATATCCGGGCGCGTCGAGAGCAGTTGCCCGAGCTTGATGAAGGTTGGCCCGCGCTGCTCAAGATCATCGGCCAGCTCTTTGGCCTCGCGCGGCGCGTCGTCGGAAACCTTCTGGTCTTCTTCGAGAATGGCTTCGTCAAGTCCGGCGGTCTTGACCAGGTCGGATCGCCCGTACTTGATGAGCAGCCATGCGATGTCTTTGTACCGCTTCAGGTGCTGAGGCTTCAGCGAGATTCCCATCACCCTCCCCACGATTGCAAAAGATGATTATCAGCCTTGCAGGTTGCAGGCGCGGCCACAGCGCGCCGGTTGGCTTCCTTATACCATACCAGTTTGCGAGCGCCCTGGAAAACCGCCGCCCTCACATCCCGCCGCCAACGAGGGCATGTTCGCCTTGCATGGCGGCGGCGTGATTTGCTTTATTTAGTAGTGAAGTACCGACCCGAGCTCACTCCCTGTGACGCTGAGTGCCTCCCAAGAACTCAGGCACGCAATGAGCGAAAAAAGATTCAAGCGCTGGCTGCTCAAGGGCAAGCCGAAAGGGCCTGAAGGCCCGCAAGCGCATTCCACAGAGCATCGCCATCCCTGGTGGCAGGTGATGTGTTTGACCGGCGTCGATTATTTTTCGACGCTCGGCTACCAGCCCGGCATCGCCTTCCTGGCCGCCGGCGCGCTCTCGCCCATCGCCACGCTGGTACTGGTGCTATTGACCTTGCTTGGGGCGCTGCCGATTTATAACCGCGTCTCCAGGGAGAGCCCGCATGGCGAAGGCTCGATCTCGATGCTCGCAGACCTGCTGCCCGGCTGGCAGGGCAAACTTTTCGTGCTCGTGCTGCTCGGCTTTGTGGCGACTGACTTCATCATCACGATGACGCTATCCGCCGCCGACGCCACCGCCCACGTCATCGAAAATCCCTTCACGCCGATGGGCCTCAAGCATCCCATCGCCGTGACCCTGGTGCTGATTACCTTGCTGGGCACCATCTTTCTCAAAGGCTTCAAGGAAGCCATCGGCGTCGCCGTCATTCTGGTGGTGGTTTACCTGTTACTGAATGGCGTTGTCATCGGCTACGGGCTGTCTCAGGTGTTGGCCCATCCGCAACTGTTGTCGGATTGGAAAGCGGCGCTGTTCCGCAGCTATGCCAGCCCGCTCGGCATGATCGGCGCGGCCATGCTCGTCTTTCCGAAACTGGCGCTCGGACTTTCGGGATTCGAGACCGGCGTCGCCGTGATGCCACTGGTCAAGGGCGAGCCGTCGGATACCGAAGCCCAGCCCGAAGGCCGCATTCGCAACACCCGCAAGCTGCTGCGCACCGCCGCCTTCATCATGAGCGTGATGCTGATCGCCAGCAGCTTCGCAACGACGCTGCTGATCCCTGCGCAGGAATTTGAAGAGGGCGGGCAGGCCAACGGGCGGGCGCTGGCCTACATCGCGCACCATTATCTCGGCAACCTCTTCGGCACGGTTTATGACCTGAGCACGATCCTGATCCTGTGGTTCGCCGGAGCATCGGCGATGGCGGGACTGTTGAACATCGTGCCGCGCTACCTGCCGCGCTATGGCATGGCGCCCGACTGGGCGCGGGCGACGCGCCCGCTGGTGCTGGTCTACACGGCGATTGCCTTTGCCGTCACGGTGATCTTCAAGGCCGACGTTAACGCGCAAGGCGGCGCTTATGCGACCGGCGTGCTGGTGTTGATGAGTTCGGGGGCCATCGCCGTCACCCTGTCGGTCTGGCGGCGCGGCGTGATTCGTTATGCCTTCCTGCTGATCGCGCTGGTCTTCGCCTACACGACGGTGCTGAACGTCATCGAGCGTCCCGAAGGCATCAAGATCGCGTCGTTCTTCATCCTCTTCATCGTCGCCACCTCGTTCGTGTCGCGCATCTATCGCTCGACCGAGCTGCGCGTCAAACACATCGAGATGGACGACAAGGCAAAGCAGTTCATCGAAGAGATCAGCCAGGGCGAGATTCGCCTCATTGCCAATCGCTGCCAGCGCGGTGACGTTGACGAGTACCACGAGAAAGAGGTCGAGCAGCGCGCCGACAACCACATCCCGAAAGAAGACCCGGTGGTCTTTCTCGAAATCAAGGTGTGCGATGCCTCGGAGTTTGCCGATGTCATGAAGGTTAAGGGCGTCAACGTGGATGGCTACCGCGTGCTGCGCGCCGAAAGCTCGACGGTGCCGAATGCCATCGCCGCCTTCCTGCTCGACCTGCGCGACCGCACAGGCAAGCTGCCGCACGCCTACTTCGCATGGACGGAAGGCAACCCGCTGGTCTACATGCTCAAATACATCTTTTTTGGCGAAGGCGACACCGCGCCGGTTACCCGCGAGGTGCTGCGCCAGGCCGAAGATGATCCCGAGCGCCGCCCGGCCATCCACGTCAGCGGCTAGCGGGCAGGAGGCCGGAGGCAGTTTGCCAAGCTCCGTCAGGAGCGCGATGTTTATAGTAATCGAGTCGGCTTGTTCTTCAAGCTCCGTAGGAGCGAAATGTTGACATTTCGCTCCTACGGAGCTTGGTTCTTTCTTATCTCCGGTGACTATAAACATGGCGTCCCTACGGGACTGATGACTGCCTCCTACTTCCCGCTTACTCTGCCTGACAACCGACCACTGATGCGATAGAATTGCGCTTTGCAATCATGCAGACATACAGGGAGGAACTATGGCTAGAAAAAAGATCACGGTGGTCGGCGCGGGCAATGTCGGCGCGACCGCCGCACAGCGATTGGTTGATAAAGAGCTTGGCGATGTCGTGCTGGTTGACATCATCGAAGGCATGCCGCAAGGCAAGGCGTTAGACCTCGCCGAGACCGCGCCCATCGAAGGCTATGATGCGCGACTCATCGGCACCAACGGCTACAAGGAGACTGCCGACTCCGACGTCGTCATCATCACTTCGGGGCTGGCGCGCAAGCCCGGCATGAGCCGCGACGACCTGCTCAAGACCAACGCCGGCATCGTCGGCTCGGTCACCGACGAGATCATGAAGTACTCTCGCAATCCCATCCTGATTGTCGTTTCAAACCCGCTTGACGCCATGTGCCATGTGGCCTTGAAGCATTCGGGATTGCCGAAAGAGCGCGTCATCGGCATGGCCGGGGTACTCGATTCGGCGCGCATGCGCTGCTTCATCGCCGACGCGTTGAACGTGTCGGTCGAAAACGTCACTGCCTTTGTGCTCGGTGGCCACGGCGACACGATGGTGCCGCTGCCGCGTTTCTCGACGGTCGCCGGCATTCCGCTGCCCGAGCTGTTGCCGCAAGACAAGATTGACGCCATCGTTAAGCGCACCGCCTCAGGCGGCGCCGAGATCGTCAGCCTGCTCAAGACCGGCTCGGCTTATTACGCGCCGTCAGCGGCGGCAGTCGAGATGACCGAAGCGATTCTCAAAGACAAAAAGAAAATTCTGCCGTGCGCCGTCTACCTGGAAGGCGAGTACGGCATCACCGGCTTGTTCGTCGGCGTGCCGGTGAAGCTCGGCGCGCGCGGCGTCGAAGAGATCATCCAGATCAATCTGCTGACCGACGAGCGCGCCGCTTTGCATCGCTCGGCGGCGGCGGTTCAGGAGCTGGTTGATGTAATGGGGAGATGAAGACGACGCGGCGGCGCGGAGAAGGGAAGGCAGGAGTAGAGTTGACCGAAGGGAATGGATCGCCGCGTCGCCGTGTCGCCGCGTCTCGAAGGGCTGCACGCTATGATTCAAAACTTCTTGAAGGAATATCAGAGCTATCGCCGCATCGGCGAGAAAGCGCTGGCGCAGGTTTCCGACGACGCGCTCAATCGCGTGATCGGCAAGGATAACAATTCGGTCGCGATGATCGTTCGCCACATCAGCGGCAACCTGCGCTCGCGCTTCACCGACTTTCTGACGAGCGACGGCGAAAAGCCGTGGCGCGACAGGGACTCGGAATTTGCCGACGTGACCTATGACCGGCAGGCGGTCGGGCAGATGTGGGCCGAGGGCTTTCAAGTCGTCGAAGAGGCCCTGGCCGCGCTCACTGATGCTGACCTTGAGCGACAGGTGTTGATTCGCGACGAGCCGCACACGGTCCACCGGGCGCTCTGCCGCTCGGTTGCGCACACCGCGTATCATGTCGGCCAGATTGTTCTGCTGGCGCGCATATTGAACCAGGGCGACTGGCAGTGGATCAGCGTCCCCAAGGGCAAGTCACAGGAATTCAATCAGGAGATGATGAAGGGAAAATAGCCGGGACCGCTCCGACCGGCAGCGTGTCGCGCGAGTTACATTCGATTGCTTTTCGTTCGCCGCAACCGGTTATCGTTCGGTTATCATTCCTCGAATGAGCAGCGAGGGGACATTGGCGTCCCCTCGCTTTGTGGCCTTACAGACCGCCGCGCGTCTGGCCGGCGCTCTGCGAGCTGGAGTTGGCAGATTGCTGACCGAGCAAGCGCCCGAGGTGCTGCTGAAGCTGTTGCACCTGCTCGGTGTCCTGCTGGCGAATCTGCTCAAGCAACTGCCGGATTTCGTTGTCATTCTGCGCGTCGCGCATGTACTTGTCGTAAGCCTCCAGGGCTTTCGACTTCTTGTGGATGATCGTGATCAGGTCGTAGCAAAGGTCATCGAGCGGAAAGTTGCCGCCCTGGTTCGAGGCATTTTGATCTGCCATAGACTTTCCTCCTCTAGTTGAGATTTGTTGCACCACCTTTAATCGCAATCACCATACCAGTCGCCGTTGGCGGCGCCGGGAGATCGCCCGGCGCGCTTGTGCGAATTCGCCGGATGATGTTAGAACAGAAGTAAAGCATCTGATTGCGGATTGCGGATTGCGGATTGCGGATTGAGAAGGTCAGCAGTGGCCGCATCAATTCACGACCCGTGATGCGCAATCAGGAGAACGGATTCAGCAATCGAGAATCCACAATCCGCAATCCGCAATCCGCAATCGTTATGCTGCCAGCATACTTTCTTAAGACCAAGCTGTTGCCGCCGCGTCTGACGACGCGTGTGCTGGCGCGCCCGCGGCTGATCGAGCGCATGCGCGATTTTCTCGACCGGCCCGCGACCATCCTCTGCGCCAACGCCGGCTGCGGCAAGACGACGCTGGTGACCGACTTCATCCACTCAATCAAGCTGCCGGCCGTCTGGTATCAGATCGATCCGGCGGACGTTGATCTGGCGGTCTTCTTCGGCTATCTCGTCTATGGATTGCGCCAGCGCGAGCCGGCCTTCGGGCACGTCACGCTGGGGCTGATCAGCGAGACTGAAAACCTCTCGCGGAAAGCCAACCAGCTCGTAGACGTCTTCATCAACGAAGTCAGCGAGCAGCTTGAAGAGAAGACCATCCTGGTACTCGACGATTATCACCACGTTGATTCGAGCGAGCCGATTGCCGCCGCCGTTGACCGCCTGGTGCAATACCTGCCCGACGTGCTGCACTTGATCTTTACGACGCGCTCGGTGCCGAACCTCTCAGTCATGCGGCTGCGCAGCAAGGGCGTCGTCGGCTTTCTCAACCGCCAGGACTTGCTGTTCACGCCGCCTGAAGTCGAGCAGTTGTTCGCCGAGACTTTCGGGCGGACGTTGCCGGCGGAGATGGTCAGCCGCTTTCACGAAAAGACCGACGGCTGGGTGACGGCGCTGCAACTGATTCAACAATCGCTCGGCCATTCCGAAGACGCGCTCGGCGCGGCCCGTAGCGCCAACCGCGCCTTGATCGAGAGCGCCTTGCAACAGTCGGAGATGGAAGTCTTCGATTATTTTGCCGAAGAGGTCTTGCAGTTTGAAACGCCTGAGACCAGGCTGATGCTGGGCCGCTTGTCGCTGCTCGACCGCATTGACCCGGCCATCTGCGAAGCGGCGCTCGACATCGGGGATTGCACCGCCGAGCTGCGCAACCTGACGCGGCGCAACGTCTTCATCGCCCAGGCCTATGGCAGCGGCGCCGAAGAATCTTATCGCCTGCACCCGCTGTTTCGCAGCTTTCTAACGCGCTGGCTGGCGAACGAGGTGGGTGTCGAAGAGGTCAAGCGTCTGCACAAAGCCTGCGCCGCTTACTTTGTCAGCGCCCAGCAGTGGAGCTTTGCGCTCGACCACTTCACCGAGGCCGGCTCGGCTGAAGATGTCGCCGGCATGCTGGCGGCGCATGGCAGGGAACTGGTCGCCGCCGGGCGCTTCGAAACGATCAAGCGCGCCTTTGACGGGCTGACCGACAGCGCGCTGAACGCTTACCCGCGCGCCTTGATTCCCCGCGCCGATGTCGCCTTGATCGAAAGCGACTCGGTGCGCGCCGCGGCGCTCTACGCGCAGGCCGAGCAGATGGGCCGCGCCGCCGCTGATCCGAGCGTGCAGGCCGAAGCCTTGCGCGGTCAAGCCTACATCGCACGCCACACGGGCGACTGTGACCAGGCCATCAAACTGGCGACCGAGGCCATCGCGCTTGCGCCCGATCACCATGCATTGCGCGCCCGCTGCTTCAACACGATTGGCCTGTGCAGCTTCACGACGCGGCACGACAGCGGCGGCGCTATCGAAAACTGGCGGGCGGCGCTCGACGAAGCTCGCAAGGCCGGCGACGACCGCTTCGCGCGCATCGCCCTGCACAACCTCGGCCTGCCTTACTCGCTCGAAGGCGACTTTCATGAAGCCCTGCGCTGGCTCTCACAAATGATCGAGGGCGAGGCGAGCGTAAGCCATGACACAAAAGCCGAGGCCGCGCCGTTCCCGCAAGAGGCCATCGCCCACCTCAACATCGCGCGGCTGAAGATCGTCCAGGGCCGTCTGGACGAAGCCGAAGCGCACCTTGAGCGGGCGCTTGAGCGCTGCCAGCTATTCAATTTGAAGACGGCGACTGGCGAGACCCTGGAAGCCTTTGGCAACCTTTACCGCGAGCGCAACGAGTTTCCGCGGGCGCTCGATTTTTATGACGAGGCCGTGCGCGCCTACCGCGACGCCGGGGTGGCGCTGACGGACAAAGAGCTGCTCGATGAGCGCGCCACGCTCTACCTGCGCATGGGCGATGTTCGCATGGCCGCGCGCGAGGCCGACGAGTACTTTCGCGCGCGGGCCGCGGAGTCAGATGTCGAGCGCTCGACCGCCTTGATCACGCGCGGGCGCATTGAGCTGGCGGCGGGCCGTCTGAACGAGGCCGAAGCGGCACTGACGGAAGCCGCGCGGCTGGCGGTTGAAAGTAAGCTGTATTACAACGAAGCCCGCGCCGAGACTTCGCTCGCCCGCGCCCTCTGGGAGTTGCGGCGGCCCGAAGAAGCGCTGGCGCACCTGGAGCATGCCCTGGGGCTGTCGCGCCGCTACGATTACGCTTACTGGCTGGCGGGCGAGGCGCGATTGACACCGGCGTTGATCGAAGCCGCGCTGCGCGCAGGCATCGCCGTAGACTATCTGGCGCGCCTCGCGCCGATGCAGGCCGCCGAGGCAGCGCCCTCGCGCTTATCGCCGGCAGAGGGCGTGCAAGCGAGCGCCGCGCCCGCCGGCCGGCGGCAGGATTCGATGGTCGAGTTGTTCATCGAGCGCCCGAATGTCGATCTGGTGATTCGCATGCTCGGCCCCGTCGAAATCTCCCGCGACCCTGCCGAGCCCTTGAAGGACGCCTGGCGGCTGATCAAATCGCTGCACATCCTTTGTTACATCGCCTCGCGGCGCAACCATCGCGCCCCGAAAGAGCAGATCATCGAAATGTTCTGGGGCGACGCCGACACCGAAACCATTGCCAAGAACTTTCACCCGACCATCTCGCACATGCGCAAGGCGCTCAACACCGGCCAGGTGGTCAAGAAGGATTTCGTGCTCTACCGCGAGGGCGCTTACCTGCTCAACCCGCAGTACCAGTACCGCGTTGATGCCGAAGAGTTCGAGCGCCTGCTCAACGACGCGCGCGAGGCGCGCCGCAACGCCGACGACGAAGGCGCGGCGCAGTTGTTGGCCGAGGCCATCAAGCTCTACCGCGGCGATTTTCTTGAAGAGCTCTATTACAACTGGGTTGAAGAGCTACAGAGCTATTACCGCGACCTCTACTTCGAGGCGCTGAAAGAATTGATCGTCTACCATGACGCCAAGGGGCGGCACGAGCAGGTATTGCGCTACGGCCAGATGCTGCTATCGCGCGACCCGTATCAGGAAGACGTGCATTGCGCGCTGATGGAAGCGCATGTGGCGCTCGGCAATCGCGCCGCCGCCATTGATCAGTTCGATGGCCTGCGCCGCATGCTGCGCCGCGAGCTCGGCGTAGACCCGCTGCCGGCGACCCTCGCCCGCTACGAAGCGCTCATCAAGTGATTCATCGCGCCGCCCGCGCCCGCCGCGGGCTCACAGCCCCAGCGCCCTGAGGGTTCGCGGCCCGACCGTCCCGTCTACCGACAGGCCGTTCCTGGCTTGAAAATCCATGACCGCCGCAAGCGTTCCGCGACCGAAGTCGCCATCCACTTCGAGGTTTGCGCCCTTTGCGTTGAGCGCTTGCTGTAAGGCTTTGACCGCGGGGCCGCGGTCGCCCAAACTCAAGGTCGGCTCTGGCGGCTCGGCCAGGTGGTCGCCGAAGATGCCTGCGGCATGCCACTCGCGAATCTTTTCATCGCTCGCCTCGAAGTGCATGCCGTCTTCGGTCGGGAAGCCGGCGCCCCAGAAATAGCCGTGGCGGTTAAAGATCGGCGCGATAGCCGCCAGGCCAGCCTGCACCTTGCCGTTGCCGCGGGCATCGAGCTGGCCCTTCAGCTTGAGGTCTATAGCGGTGCCCCACGAGTGATTGCTGATCGAGGTCTGCGAGCCTCTGACGAAGCGGGCGCAGAGCATCCCGGCGGTACCGAGCGCGGCAAAGACTTCGGGGTTCTCGCGCTTGATGTCGGCGAAGATTGCTTGTAAGGTCTCGACGGCGGGGCGCAGGCCATGCACCCGGAATGGGCCGAGGTCTTCAGTGACGATGAGTCGGGCCAGTGTCGGGTTCGTCACCTCCTGGCAGTCTGCGGCAAAGCTGCCCCGCGGGCTGCCCAACAGCGCCAGCATCGTGTGCTGGTGCGCGGGACTCACCCCCTGATTGATTCCGTTCGGGATGGGAATTAATTCGGTGATTTCCATACGTCCTCCTCCTTTGTGCGAAGTCAGTCATACTTCAAGATGTCTAACTTGATATGCGTGGCGGGAAGAAACGTTTCAGGCGCGGGCGGGTTTGACTTGCGGCGGCGGCTGGCAGGTTGATCGCTCACCTAAGAAAGCGAAAGGGGCCGCAAGGCCCCTTCAACCTCACATTCATCTTAGCGGCATCACGTCAGGTTAAATAAAATTTTATAAGCGAGCGCGAGCGCTGTGGACGCTTGTGAGTGTTCGGTTACTAACCCAAACGCCGATTACTTATTCAAACGGCGTGCTAGAACTCACGCCGCCGGCTACTTTATTGCTAAATGAAGCGGGCGTTGAAGAATCTTTTATTCAAGTAATCTACGGCGTGTTCGCTGAGGCGGCGCGGAAGCACATTCGTTGCACACGGCTGAGTCAACAATGCGGCGACCGTTCATGTGGGCGCGCTCAAAGATCGAATGACGCCCGCCGCTCAACGCGGCAACCGGATCGTGAAATACTTTTCGGTGTGAATCTGTATCTTCGGGAAGCGGGCGCGCTGGAGGATGGCGCGGGCGTTTTCGACCATCGTCGGATGGCCGCAAGCGTAAGCAATCGCCCGCCGGTGATCGAACCCCAGCGCGTCGGCGTGCTTGCGGGTCACGTCTTCGATGCGCCCGGCTTCGCCCTGCCAGTCGGGATTTTCAAGAGCCCGGCTGATTGTCGGCACATAGTCGAACCAGCCTTGCCGCGCGATCATCGCCATCTCTTCGCGATAGTAATCTATCTCACGCAGATAGCTCGCGCCGTGGATCATCGCAAAGCGCATCTCGGCATGCAGGCCGCGCTCGAGCTCGTATTGATGGGTGCGAATCATGCTGACGAACGGCGCAATGCCGGTGACCGTGCATAGCATCAGGTGAGCCGTCAGGCCGGTCTTGCGGTCGAGGTAAAAGGTGCCCGCCGCCTGGTCGCCGACCAGCAGGTGATCGCCGGCGCGCAGCTCCCAGAGCCGCGGCGTCAGCCGCCCGCCCGGCACCAGTTCGACGAAGAATTCAAGCAGCGGCTCGTGCGGCGCCGAGGCCATCGAGTACGGGCGTTGGAGAATGCGGCCCGCCTCTTCGACGCCGAGCGAGGCGAACTGGCCGGGCAGAAAATCGAGCTTCGAGGCCGGCGCGATGCGAAAGATCGCCAGCTCCGGCGTCAGATCGATGCGCTCGGCAATGGTCGCCGTTTCAAACTTCGCCGCCACTCCTCTGGCCTCCCGTGCAATGCGCCCGTATCCATATCGTAACCAGCCGCGCCGCGTTTAGCCACATCGGATCAGCGGGTCGAGACGCCGGCCCAGTTCTTTGCCAGCGGGTTGCGCAGTTGCCGGATGATGTCGCGGATGCGCCAGGCGTCGCGTGCCGCGCCCGCCGGAAGCGAAATGTGCAGCGCCGCGGCCATAAAAAATGGGGAGCCGCGTGGCTCCCCTTAGTCAGGCTTATGGGTTATTCCTTAGGAGGATCATTCACCTGAAGTTAGAAAATCAGCTTGGCGGCCAACTGCACGTTGCGTCGCCCTTCAAAGAACGCCGGCACGTAGCCGTTGGAGATTTCGTTTTCCGGGAATCCGTAGATCACGAAGGCGTTGGCGTGGTTGAAGACGTTGTAGGCTTCAAGCCGCATCTGCAAATTGACGCGCTCGCCGAGTTTGAAGTTCTTGTAGAGACCGCCGTCGAAATTCCACAGGCCCGGCCCGCGGAAGGCATTGCGCCGGGTCATATTCGACGGGAACGGCCCGGGGTCGTTGCTGCCGGTGATCGGGTTGACGAACCCGCCCGGCGTCAGCCCGGACAGATCAACGAAGCGGTAACGGTTCGACTGGTCAACGACGCCAACATCATCCCGGCTGATGCTCGGATGGAAGTTGACCGGCCCGTTGGCCAGGACGCGAATGCACGGTGATTCGGCAAAGATCGAGTTCGTGCAGTCGAAGACCGAGAACGGCGAGCCGGTGCGCGCCGTGAAAATGCCGGTCAGCTCCCAGCCGCCGAGGATGTGGTGGAAAGCGCCTCTGTCTATCCCGAACGTCGGCACGCCCCAGGTAAAGCTGGTCACGAAGCGGTGCCGCACGTCGAAGTCGGCGTAGCCATAATCAACGTCCGGGTTGAACGGGTCGAGGAAACCGAGGTTGAAGTTGTTGCTCGATTCCGAGAAGGTCGTGCTGAGGTTGTCTTTCGACACCGAGTAGGTGTAGCGCGCCGACAGTCGCAGATTCCACTTTTGCAGGTTGCTGGAATCGAACGAGAGAATCAGCGCGTTGTAGTTCGAGCGCCCGCCGTTGGAGCGGAAGTTGATGTCGGAAGCGCCGGCATTGTTTAAGCGCCCCGAGCCGAAGCCGCTGGTCGTCAGCGTGTCGCCGAGATAGACGTTGCCGAAGCCGCGGCGGTTGATGTTGGCAATCGAGTAAAGCTCGCGCCCCGCCGAGCCGCTGTATTCGACCGAAGCGACCGAGTTGCTGAAGACGCGGCGCTCCAGGGCGGCGCTCCAAAAATGCGCGTAGGCGTTGACGATGTCCGGGTCAACGGCGCGCAGGCTGGTCGCCGGCAAGGGCCGTGTGATGCCAGAGCCTGCGAGCACGCCGAAGTTGCTGGTGCTGATGGGCAGAACGCCGCCCGGCACGACTGCCGGCGTGATCTGCACCGTCGCATAATTCGGCGGGTTCTGGATGACGTTGAACGTGACGTTGCCGAAGTTCCGTTCGTACGCCATGCCATAGCCGCCGCGCAGGCTGGTCGAGCCGTCGCCGAAGATGTCCCAGGCGATGCCGAGGCGCGGCGCGAAGTTATTGTAATCGGGCTTCCACAGCCCGCCGACGGGCGAGTCATTGGCCAGCTGGATACGGCCATTGCGGATGCGCTCGAAGATGTTGGAGCCGTCGCCGAGATAGAAGTTCGAGTCGAGCGAGCGGTCGGCGTTATGCTGCACGCCATAGTATTCGTAGCGCAGGCCGAGGTTGAGCGTCAGGTTGTTCTTCACCTTCCACGAATCGTTCACGTAAGCCGCCCACTCGTGGTAGCGGTTGCTGCGGCTGAAGCTCGGACTCGTGACCGGCGTGGTGATCGAGCATTCCGGCGTCACGATGGTCGCGCCGGTCGCCGGGTTGCGGAAGCAGGGGAAAGCGCCCTGCGGATCAATGGCGACCTGGAAAGCGGCCAGCCGGCCCGCAAGCAGGTTGGAGACCGCGTTTGAGAAGTTGGTGCCGAGCGTCGCCACGGCATTCTCGTAAGCGCCGAAAGTTCGGTTGTCGCGAATGTGAATGTACTGGCCGCCGAACCGCCATGTGTGGTTGCCGCGCGTCCAGTTCATGTCTTCATACGCCTGATAGAAGTTCTGCGGGCCGCCGAACGGAATGGCGCTGCCCGGACTGGTCGGCAGATAGCCCGGCAGGCGAATCGGGAAGCCGCCAATCGTCCCCACCGCGTTGCTGAAGAAGTAGAGCGTCGGCACCGGCGGCTGGTCGGCGTTCAGCCCTTGATTCTGGTTCAGGCGGTTGAAGATGACCTTGGTCTGCGACACCAGGGTCGGCGAGAAAGAGTGAGTCACCGAAGTCAGGTAGTTCTGATTACGGTAATCAAACCCGGTGTTGAAGCCCTGGTAAGGGCTGAAGCTGACGGTGCCCGCAGGGTTGTCGCCCTGCTGGAAAGCGCCGCGGAAGTAGACCTGTGTGCGCTCGCTCCAGTTGTAGTCGAAGCGCCCAACGGTCTGCCAGTCGTTGCCCGGCGTGCCGCCGCCGACATCAACCGCCCGCGGCAGCCGCACCTGGCCGAAGGCCGGCAGGCCCGCCGGCAGACTCGTAATGCCCAATTGACCCGCCGTGAAGATGGTGCCATTGATCGGCGTCACCAGTTGGAAGTTGTTAAAAAAGGCTTGCGTCGCCGCGCCTGAAGCTGCGAGCAGTTGCGGCGTCGGCACGAGGCTAATGACTTCGCCGGTCGAACGGATGCGTGTCCACTCGGTCGAGCTGAAGAAGAAGAGCTTGTCTCTGATGACGCGACCGCCGACCGAGTAGCCGAACTGGTTGCGCGTGAAGACGCCCTTCGGAATGCCCTGGGCGTTGTTCTCGAAGCTGTTGGAGGCCAGCGCCGAGATGCGGTTGAACTCGTAGAGCGAGCCGTGGAAGTCATTCGTCCCGGCGCGCGTGGCGACGTTGACGATGCCGCCCGAAGCGCGCCCGTATTCAGCCGAGAAGTTGCTGGTGATGACGCGGAACTCCTGCACCGAGTCGAGCGGCACGCTCTGGCCGACGGTGGCGCTGAACAGGTCAACGTTCTCGCCGCCGTCGAGCAGGATGTTGGTGCTCGACGCCCGCTGGCCGTTGATGGCAAAGCCGGTGCCGCGACCTGACGGGTCGGCCCCCGAAACATTGCCCGATAGCCCGACCAGGTCATAAGGGTTGCGGGTAATCGTCGGCAGCTCGGTGACCTGTGCTTGCGAGACGACATCCGACAGCTCTTGCGTCTGGGTGTTGACCTCGACGCCGCCCTCGCCGGCGACAACATTGATGACTTCGCCGCGGGCGGTCGCCGACATCGCGGCTTCGATGGACAGGCGCGCGCCGACGGTCACCTGCGCTTGCTGTGTGAAATTGGCGAAGCCCGCGGTGGTGACGGTGACTTCATAAAGGCCGGGTTGCAGGTTAGTGATCGTCGCCGTGCCTTCTTCACTGCTCGTCACTGCCGGCAGCGTGGTGCCGCGGTCAACCGAGCGCACGGTCACGGTCGCGCCGGGGATGACCGCGCCCTGCGGGTCCGTTACTTTCACTGTAATCTGACCGGTTTCGGTTTGCGCGAATACTGGGAACGCAGAGAGGGAAGAGAGCAGCACCGCTAGCATCAGCGATAGGACGCGCTGCACTGTTCTCCGATTCGCTGTCAATCTTCTTTGCGGAAGATTCATCGTCGTACCTCCTTCAATGTTCAGGTAGAG
The DNA here is from genome assembly GCA_035275065.1 of Blastocatellia bacterium. Classification (NCBI taxonomy): domain Bacteria; kingdom Pseudomonadati; phylum Acidobacteriota; class Blastocatellia; species Blastocatellia bacterium. The sequence goes on along the minus strand of DATENM010000044.1, from coordinate 20,959 downwards.
CGGCGGACGCGCACGGGTACGGCAGTTCAGCGCCGGCGCGCTCTACCTCTGCGGAATGATTCTGTTCTGTATCTGGGTGGTAACTCTTATGAGTTTGGGACGCACATCATGTTTAATGCCTATTGTTCAACCGAACAGCTACCCTTACTTCTTACCCACTGGCGCGGTAGTGTTTGAGCAAAGCTATTTGAGCAAGGAATATGCCAGCGCGAATACGCGCCTTCCGCGCCGCCTCGTGGCCGTATCCGCAAGCGCGCGCCGCGCGCGCGGCATATTTTTCTCACGCGTGACTGAAATCTGTTGCGGCTGCGATTTCGTCAACCTCAAGGACAACACTACCGGCCTGGACAATCATTTCCAGTATGGCGATGGCTTCATCGTGACGCGGGCGAACAACGACAAGCCAGAGGCGCAGACGATTCACTCAGAGGTCTTGAACCCCAAGGCCGTCCGTAAAGAGACGCGCGGCATCGCGGCCTATTGCGGCACCTGCAAAGCGCTGATGATGTTGAAGGTCACCGGCGACTGATTGATTGCCGGGGCCGACGCGGCGGGCATGCCGCGATGGCTTAGAAGTAACCGTAATCTCAAAGCATTTCGCTTGACTCCATCCGGGCGTTGCGTTAGTATGCGGCCCGATTCGGGTGAAATTTGCTTGAGCGAATTGCACTTTTTGGCTAAAGACTCAGAACAGTGAGAGCAAAGCCGCAAGCGAGACTCGTCATTAACGGGTGTCGCTTCGCGGCTTTCTTTGTTTGAGCCAAGCGTGACGGGCGGGCGTTGGCCCCTCGCCTTCGCGCCTCTCAACACGACCGTTAACCATGGGAGCGGGCGGCCACTGGCCGTTCCGGGCACAAAGGGGATAACCGATTCGGCTTCGGTTGCAGTCCGGACGCGTCTGTGCGCCGGGGCGTTCAATCTTCGCTTCCGGGCGGCCACCGGACGGGCTGGAAAAGATTGCAGGCGCTATAACTTGAATCGCATTTGGAGGAGACACATCCATGGTCACAGCACAAGGCAAGGTCAAATGGTTCAGCAACACCAAGGGCTATGGGTTTATCGAGCAGCCGGGCAGCCCGGACGTTTTTGTTCACTACTCAGCCATCCAGTCGGATGGCTACAAGACGCTGAAGCAGGGAGAGGTTGTGGAGTTCACTATGATCGATGGCCCGAAGGGGCCGCAGGCAGAGACCGTCCGCAGGCTCTAGCGTGCCGCGCTCACCGTCGTCAATGGTCCTGCTCGGTCGTAACGGGGCTGCTTCGTTCAGCGATGCGGAGTGAGAATTCATGAACCACCTGCCGCGACAGCGCGCCTCATCCGGCTCGCCTTACGAGGCGCGTATCGGCATCTCGCGCGGCGTGCGCGCCGGCCAGGTCATCGCCATTGCCGGCACCGCGCCCATTGGCGCGGACGGCAAAACCGTCGCCCCGGGTGATGCGGCGGCGCAGGCGCGTCGCTGTTTCGAGATTGTCCGGGCGGCGCTCGAACAGCTCGGCGCCAGCCTGGCCGATGTCACGCGCACGCGCATTCTGCTGACGCGCATCGAAGATTGGCAAGCCGTCGCAGCGGTTCACGGCGAGTTCTTCAAAGACATTCGCCCGGCAAACACCGTGATGCAGGTCGTGCGCTTCATCGATCCCGACTGGCTCGTTGAGATCGAAGCTGACGCGGTCATCGCTGAGTCAAGCTAACCGGTCAGGCCCGACCGGTCGAGCGCCCGGCTATTTCGCCGGCGGCTCGTAGAAAAAGGTCACGCGGCCTGTGCCGGTGTTGCCCGTGCCGGGCTGGTACGCATAGACATCGGCTTCGTAGTAGCCCTTGCGCTTGAGTGTATAGCTGCCCTTGAACTGGCTGACCTCGCCGGCGTAGGCAAGCTTGATTTCATCGATGATGCGGCCCTCTTTTCTGATCTGCGCGCCGACTTCAAAATCCTTGCTGTCCCAGACGCCGCCGGGGCTGATGGGGCAGCCGCACATCATCGTCACGTTGGCGGCAAAATTAATCTGCGCCGGCAGGCTGGCGAGATTCAAGTGGGTGATCGGCTCGACGACCTGCACTAGCAGTCCGGGCATCACCAGCAAAAAGCCGTCGCCGCCGGTGATGTCTTTGCCGGGAATCACCCACTGCGTCGCCGATACTTTATGAGTTGATTGCAAGCCGCCGAGCGGGCCATAAGCGGTGACTTCGATCAGGCACGGCTCATCGAGATCGAGGCGAGCGGTGTAATCAGAAGCGCCATCGGTCGGAATCGCCTGGCTCCACAATCGCGGCGTCTGCATGATCTCTGTGGTATTGCCTGAGCCGCCTCTGGTGTAGCCCTTAGCCAGCAGCTCGCCGGTCTGTACATTGTAAATGGTGATGAGCGAGCCGCCGATGTCGTCGCCCAGAAACTTACCATCCTTGGCAATCACACGTACGGTGATCTGCGTCTGTTTCTTCGCCATTCGGATTTCTCCTGAGAGATGAGATTCAGCACATGCGCGGCATTATCGCATAGCCGCACCACCGTGTCGAAGTTGTTTGCGGAAGGCTTCTATAGCGGATTTCGATTGCGTTTGCCAAGTAGCGCAAGCTGACAGCTTGCGCGAGCCACTGCGCAATCTAACAGATTGCGCTACATCTATTTGAAAACCGCTCTAGGTCTTGAGCAGCGACGACGGGCAGAGGTCTTCGAGCGTGCAACTGGCGCATTCGGGCTTGCGCGCTTTGCAGACCGCGCGCCCGTGATAGATCAACAGGTGCGCGAAATCAACCCAATCTTTCTGAGGCACGAGCGCCATCAGATCGCGCTCGATCTTTTCCGGCTGCTCGTTGGCCGTCAGCCCGAGCCGTTGCGACAGACGCCCGACGTGCGTGTCAACGACGACGCCTGCCGCCGTGCCGAAGGCGTTGCCCATGACGACGTTCGCCGTCTTGCGCGCCACGCCCGGCAGCTCAAGCAGCTCATCAAAGGTCGCCGGCACGCGCCCGTTGTGGCGCTCGATGAGCAAACGACACGCGCCTTGAATGGCTTTCGCCTTGTTGCGGTAAAAGCCGGTCGAGCGAACGTCTTGCTCCAGCTCCGCCGGCTCGACGTTGATGTAATCTTCGGCCTTGCGGTATTTCCTGAAGAGGTCGGCAGTGACCAGGTTGACGCGCTCATCCGTGCATTGCGCCGACAGGATGGTGGCGACCAGCAGCTCAAGCGGGTTACTGTAATTCAGACTGCAATGCGCGTCGGGATAGGCGCGCCTGAGTCGCGCGATGATCTGTCGTGTGCGTTGCTTCTCTTCGCTGCTTGTCAATTCCTACCTCACGAAGAAAGTGATGCGTGATGCGTGACGCGTGATGCGTAGGAAGGAGTCACAGTGAACATCACGACTGTCTCATCACTTTCAACTCATCACGCATCACTTTCTTTACTCATGACTCTTACATTCTATCGGTCGGCACGACCAGCACCGGGCGGTCGGCCTGTTCGAGCACGCGGAGCATGACGTCGTTGAATTTGTAGAAGGCATGCGAGCGTGGGCCGTGAAAGCCGATGACGATCAGGTCATAGTCGCCCGCCGCGGCTTCGGCGAGAATGCCTTCGACCGGCGTTCCGGCCATGCGCACGCGCACGTCGCAGGGGACGTCCATCGCCCGCAGCGTCGCCGCGCCCTGATTCAGATGGCGGCGCGTCAAGGCGTTGACATCGTCCGTGTCCCCTGTCACAAAGAGCAGCGTCGTCTGCGCGCCCAGCCGCCGCGCCAGCCGCCCGCCGGCCTTCACGTCGCTCTTGCCAGGCTCGCCCGCCGCCGTGCAGATCAACAGGCGCTCCAGTTTCGCGCGCTCCCCTTTGACGACCAGCACCGGCACGTCCGTGCGCTCAAGCGCCGTCAATAGCGCATCACCCAGTTGTCGCGCCGCCCGCGCTTCGCGTAACTGCCGATGCGCCGCCCGCGCTCGCAATCGCCCGGTGCGCGGCTGCGGCGACATCACCAGCATTTCGTAAATCGCTTCGGCATGCGCCGCGGCGATCTGCTCGGTCGTGTTTCCATAACGAATCTGTAAAGCTGCGTCCGTCAGCCCGGCGCTCTGCTGCCGCGCGCCGAGTGTCGAGCGTAAGCTTTCAGCGGCCTCAAGATTTTCGGCAACGGTAAGCACGGTGGCGGCCGCTTGCAGCTTGTCGGCCAGCAAGCGCGTCAACTGTAATGGCGAGACCGAGCCCTGCCCGATGTCATAAACCAGCAGGCGCGGCTCCGGTTGTTTGAGGATCGTCCAGCCGCGCAGCGCTACCCATAGCTGCTCGCCGTCAAGCTCGACTTCCGACGGCAGCGCCGCATCGATCAACATGCCTTCTTCGCCGAACGGCAAGGGCGGCGCTAGTTGGCGTGCCGCTTCGAGTCGCGGCAGGCGCAATCGCACACGGCGCAGCGGGCCTGTGAAGTTCTGCTCGATGATCTCGCCCCGGCCGAGCAAGGGCAGCTCAGCCGCCGGGGCGTCGGCCGCCAGCGCGACCTGCTCGGGACGAAAGAGCAACTGAACGCGCGCCCCGTCTTCGTGGGGCGTGTCTTCGGGAATGGGCAGCGCCAGCGAGCCAAAGCGCGCGCGACCCGCTTCGGCGCGCCCGACCAACACCGTGCCAGCGCCGAGAAAGGTCGCCGCAAAGAGCGAGCGCGGTCTGGCATACAACTCTTCGCCGTCGCCGACTTCCAGCAGCCGCCCATGCTCCAGCACGCCGATGCGGTCGGCCAGCTCGAAGGCTTCCTCTTGGTCGTGTGTCACCAGGATGGTCGCGACGCCGAGCCGCCGCTGAATCTCTTTCAGGCTGCGCCGCAGTTGGGCGCGAATCTTGACATCGAGCGCGCCGAACGGCTCGTCCAGCAGCAAGACGCCCGGCTCGTAACAGAGCGCCCGCGCCAGCGCGACGCGCTGTTGCTGACCGCCCGACAGTTGGTGCGCGTAACGGCTGCCGAGGCCCGCCAGCCCGACTAACTCAAGCAACTCATCGCGCCGCCGCGCCCGTTCCTCTTTTGCTGCCTTGCGAATCTTCAGGCCGAACTCGATATTCTCGGCGACCGTCATGTGGCGAAAGATCGAGTAGTTTTGAAAGACGAAACCGGTGCCGCGCTTCTGCGGCGTCAGGCGAGTCACGTCGCGGCCATGCAGCAGAATGCGCCCGCTGGTGGGGTCCGTCAGGCCGGCGATCATGCGCAGGATCGTGCTCTTGCCGCTGCCCGACGAGCCGAGCAGCACGAACAGCTCTTTGTCGGCGACTTCGAGCGCGACGTTATCGACGACCCACTGGTTGCCGTACCGCTTGGTGATCTGCTCAAGCACGATAGACACGGGCACGTCCTTTCGATGATCGGTGCGGTGAGTGGTGCTTGTCGGGCGGGTACAGGTCAGCGGCCCGGCGCAGACGGTGGATAGTTGAGGGGCAGACAACGCGCCTGCCCCTCAATCGATAACGCATCAACCGGTCAGCGCCAGTGACTGACGATAAAGAATGCGGGCTTACTGCACCGCTTCGCTCTGTTCGGCGGCGTGCGCATGCTCGTGCTCGTCTATCGTGTAAGCGCCGAGGATGCGGCGGCCCTCTTCGCTGCGCGGGTCAATCGTGCGCAGGTGCTTGCGGCCCTGCATCTCCCAGATCGCTGTGACAACGCCGTCTTTCTCGACCGCGTGGTAGGTAATCTCCTGCTCTTCCATCCTTCCTCCCTCAAATATGAATTTCGTGAAAAGTACAGCCTTGAATTCTAATGGCCGCCATTCGGCTCTGTCCAGTCAGCGAAAATCAAAAGGCGCGGCCAATGACTGATCGATCAGCCATTCGCCGCGCCTGTAGAGGGATGGAGAAGGAATCAATTCTCGAACGTGAGCAGGCTGAGCAGATCAAAATCGTCGTCATCGAGCGGCGGTCGCGAGGGCGGGACTAATGGCTCTGCCGGCCCCGTGCGATCCTGCTGCATGCCGCGCTTCTGCTGTTGCATCTCGCGCCGCAGCTCGCGCTGAAGGCGGTTGAATTCCAGCACCTGTTCGCTGGTCAGCACGCCGCGCACCTGCGAGCGGATGCGCGATTCCAGACGAATCTTGTCAGCCTGCGCGGCGGCCAGTTCTTCGGTGGCGCGGCGCACGGCGTCTTCGTTATAGCTCTCGCTCATGATGGCGCGGTCAAGCGCGGCCCGCGCCTGCCGCAAACGCCGGCCCGCGCTGATCACTTCATCGTCGTGGCTGCGGCGAATCTCCTGCATCCGCATGCGCTGTTCCGGCCTGAGGTCGAGACGCTGCATGAGCATCTGCTGTAGCCGCTGCTTTCTCGCTTGATTGGCTCCCGGCTGGCGGTTCGCTTGCGGATTGTTGAGCGGCGGACGATTAACGCCGCCGGGCGGAAAGGGGCGGCGACGGCCAAATTGCGGGTCGCCGGCGTCTGGGCTGTCGCCGCGCGGCTCCCTCAGTAGAGGATTCGCGCGCGGCCGCACCTGCGCGCTGACGCTTAAGGCGGCAAACCCGGCGACGATCACCAGTAAAATCGGGGCGATGGATAGCTTCTTTATCATTGCGAACCTCGGCCTGCTAATTATCCAGAACCTTAGACCGCGCGGGCGGCGCGAAAGTTTGAATTATTCTAGCACAGAGTGAGCAGTCGCGGGGACGCGGGAAGAGTGACGCGGGGACGCGGCGACACGGCGACGCGGAGAGAAGACGAGGGGCGATGCGGCGACACGGCGACGCGGCGACGCGGGGAAAGATGAGCGGTCAGTCTCTGTTGCTTTCCCTCGCCGTGTCGCCGCGTCGCCGTGTCCCCGCGTCTCAGTTATCACGCGGCACGGCGAGCATGCGCTCAAGGGCGCGCCGCGCCCCTTCCATCACGTCCGGCTCGACGGCGATCTCGAACTTGTCTTCGACGAGCGAGCGCTTGACGTTGGCGAGCGTGATCATCTTCATGTAAGGGCAATGCAGGCGGCAACCGATGCAGCCATCGGCCATGACGAACTCGCGGTCGGGGTAGCGCTTCTTCATCTGGTGGACGATGCCGCTTTCAGTCGCGACGATGAAGGTCTTGGTGTTCGGGTAGTTGGCGATGCGCCCGACCATCGCTGTCGTCGAGCAGACTTCGTCGGCCAGCGCGATGATGTCTTCGCGGCATTCGGGATGGGCAATGACGACGGCATCGGGGAAGGCCGAGCGCACGCGGCTGACGTTGGCGCCGCGCAGCACGTCGTGCGTCGGGCAAGCGCCGTCGTAGACGACGATATCTTTTTCGGGCACCTGTCGCTTGACCCAGTTGCCGAGATTGCGGTCAGGCGTGAACAGGATTTTATCTGTTTGCAGGCTGCGAATCACCGACACCGCGTTGGCCGAGGTGCAACAGATGTCGCTCATGGCTTTGACCTCGGCGGTCGAATTCACGTAGGTGACAACCGTGTGGCCGGGGTAGCGGTCTTTCCACTCCTGAAGGCTTTCAGGGGTGATCGAATCGGCAAGCGAGCAGCCGGCGGATAGGTTCGGCAGCAGGACTTTCTTTTCAGGGTTGAGAATCTTCGCCGATTCCGCCATGAAGTGAACGCCGCAGAAAACGATCAATTCGGCGTCGGTCTGCTGTGCTTCGAGCGCGAGGCCCAGGCTGTCGCCTGTGACATCGGCGACGTCCTGAACTTCGGGGGCCTGGTAGTTGTGCGCCAGAATGATGGCGTTGCGTTGCCGGGCCAGCTCGCGGATTTCCCGGATGAGCGCCGAATAATCGGCCTGCGCCGCGGCGCTCGAATGCAGATTGATGAATGCTGTGCTCATTTGCCCTCCACTTTGGCCCCGCGATCCGGCTTGATCGAGCCGGTGCCGGCGGGGAAGACTCTCCAAAACTCCTTGCGCACGAGGCTGGCAATCGTCGCGCTCTTGTTCAAGCCGTGATAACGGGCGACGGCATCGAGCATCGCCAGATCGCGCTCGGTCGCTGAAAAGGTTCTCACTCTCGTCTTCTGCATCGCTTCTCTCATCCGCTCAAACGTATAAATCTTATATAAAATTTATATAGCTTAGATTGATGATTGTCAAGGCGGGACGGAAATGTTTTCGAGCCACTTTCCCTGGCCAGCTTAACATTGGCAGGCCGCATTAGTCGCTCCTAAATCATTGCAAGCTGGCCAGGAATCATAGATCATAGAGCAAAGGTTTAACGACTTTGAAGGAATGAGCACCCGATGACGACAGATGTTTTCGAGCAAGTCTCGCCCAACGCCTTACCCGTCGCGGTTGACGTGCATTCCCTACAGTTGACCGATGAGCAGTTTCTGCAATTGTGTCGGGACAATCGAGACTTGCGGTTTGAACTCACCGCCGGGGGAGAACTCATCATTATGCCGCCGACAGGCTCGATCACTGGCTGGCGCAATGCCGACATCAATTATCAACTCACGGCATGGGCGAAACGCGATGGCAGCGGGCTGACCTTCGATTCGTCAACCGGTTTTAAACTGCCCAACGGGGCCAAACGCTCTCCTGATGCGGCGTGGATCAGGCGCGACCGTTGGGATGCGCTTACTGACCAGGAAAAAGAAGGCTTCGCGCCCATCTGCCCTGACTTTGTGCTGGAGTTGCGCTCGGCGGACGACAGCTTGTCTGCGTTGCAAGACAAGCTGACTGAATACCTTGATAATGGCGCGCAGTTGGGATGGCTGATTGACCCAAAAGACAAGCGGGTTTATGTCTATCGCCCCGGACATTCCGTCGAATGTTTGCAGCAGCCAGAAGCGGTGCCAGGCGACACCATCCTTCCAGGCTTTGTGTTGAGCCTGAAAGGTCTTTGGTAATCAGCGACCGAACCTTCAGCACAAACATGCAGAGAATCAAAATCCCCGCAGTCCCACCGCTTTCTTCGAATCAGACGTCAGCGCGATCCATCAGGCGGTTAGAAGGCAGGCTCGGATCAAGCACTTTCTCCGCCGACTCAGCGCCGACCACCGGCAGCCGTTCGGTGTCGAGCAGGCCGATCTGCGCCAGCACCGATGCCTGATCCCAGTAGATGTGCTCGTGCGCCAGTTTATCGTCGCGGAAATGGACGATGGCGACCAGCGGCACACGGACGCTCTTGCCGGTCGGCTCAATGCCCGGCAGCATCCAATCCATCTTGATCGTATGCGTGAACTCGAAGACCATCTCTTCGACCAGGCGATCATCGCCGACGGTGCGCGAAACCAACGTCGTGCGCGTGTCGGGCGGCATCTGCGGGATAAAGCGCACAGAGTAAAACTGGCGCAACTGCTCGCGCCCGACGCCGCCCGTCATCACCGGCACATGGTTGACGTACGCATCTTCGACCATCGTCTGAAGCGTCGCTTCGGTGTCGCGGGTGGCGAATTCATGCTTGAGGTGCTCGTCCCAGAGGTCAGATAAAGACACGCTCATGACTGTCTCCCGATCAGGCGGCGCACGAACGATTCGAGCGTTCTCAGGTTCGCCAGTTCTGCTGACGCAGGGTCGTAGTGCGCACCGCCGACGCGGGCAAAAGCGTGATCCTGTTCGGGGTAATCGTAGAGCGTCACCAGCGGGTGCGAATCGAGCGCCGCGTGAATCTTTGCCTGCGCTTCGGGCGGGCAGAACTGATCTTTGCCGGCGATGTGCAGGGTTAGCGGGCCGCGCAGGTTCTTGGCTTCATCGAGCGCGTTTTCGATGCCGACGCCGTAGTAACCGACGGCGCAATCCGGGTCGTGGCGCACGGCGAGCAGATAGGTGAGCTTGCCGCCGAGACAGTAGCCGACGGCCCCGACATGCCCCGTGCAGGCCGTGTGCGCGCGCAACGCCTTCATCGTCGCCGCCGCATCGTCTACGGCTTTGGCTTCGTCCAGTCCCTTATAAAGCTCGAAGGCGCGCGCCCACTCGGCGTCGGTCTTATCGGTCAACTGAATGCCCGGCTGCTGTCGCCAGAAGAGGTCCGGGCACATCACGACGAAGCCCAGCCCGGCATAGTGATCGGCGATGTCGCGCATGACATCGTTCACTCCGAAAATCTCCTGGATCAAGACGATGCCCGGCCCTTTGCCGCTCGCCGGCTCGGCCAGATAAGCTTCGAACTCGCCGCCATCGAATGCCTGGATCGTAATCATCAGCTTGCCCCTCCGCTAAACGTTTTTGCCACCGACAATCCGGTTAAAGCGATTGCGCGTCCGGCTCAGAAATATACCAAAGCCGGAGCCGTTTCCCTAGCCGCGATGCGAGCGAGCGACGGCGGCGCGCATCTCTGGCAGTTGTCCTAGACTGAAATTCCCGTTGTTTGATCGGCGCGCGGGCGCTCTCGACGTGGCAGCGGGTTGCCGGGTGCGGATTTGAACTGTCTAGGCTAAAAGCGCCAAACACGATGGCTTTGGATTTGACCACCTGAGAACTGGCGCAGCGAGCGATGACTTTCGATCAATTTGACAGAACTGGCGCTGTCAGAATGATGGAAGGCAGAAGCGCCTTCAACCGGCCTAAGTAGGGAAAACTACCGTCAGTTTTGCACTCTTCGATTATGTTTCCTCATGGCTTGCTGATTGCCCTACGCATCCGGGGGTTCTGAAACTATGCCGTCCAGTCAGCGAATGCTCATGAAAAAGAATCGTCTTACGCGAACGACCGTATTCTTAGCTCTATTCGCTCTTATTGCGTCGCAGCTACTCGGTGGCGCTTACGTCTCCCGTGCAGATCAGGCCGGCTCACCAGGCACAGGTCCAGGCGGGAAGGGGGCAGGCAGCGGCGACCATGGCAGGTCACGGGACAGCAAACTGTCGCATGAACTGAAGGATGTCCTGGCGCACGCGGCCAACGGAGACTCCATGCGCACCATCGTGCAGGTCAAAGATGCGCAAAGCCCTGGCCTCGCGCAGTCGCTCAATCGCTATGGCGTTCACGTCCACAACCAGTTGAGCGAGCTTCAAATGCTGGCCGCCGAGTTACCTGTCGGCGCGCTACAAGGATTGGCTGAGAGCGATGACGTGCAGTTCATTTCCGCCGACAACGATGTGAAGGCGCTCGGTCACCTGACGGCGACCACTGGCGCCGACGCCGTGCGCACACAGCTCAAGTCGGAGGGCAAGACCTACACGCTGAACGGCACAGGCATCGGCATCGCCATCCTCGATTCGGGCATATACAGAGATCACAAGACGGTGGCGGATGGCGGCGGGATAAAGGCCGCGGCTGATTTCACCGGCGAAGCGGTGACAGATTCTGACCCTTACGGACATGGCACGCACGTGGCCGGGCTGGCGATGGGCGTCGGTAACTTCTCTAACGGCGCTTACTCTGGCATCGCGCCCGGCGCCGACCTGATTAACCTGCGCGTCCTTGACTCGAATGGGGTCGGGACGGTTTCAGGCGTCCTGAACGCCATCAACTGGGTGCTGATTAACCAGACAAAGTATCGGATCCGCGTCGTCAACATGAGCCTTGGGACGCCGGCAGTGGCCTCCTACCAGGACGATCCCATTTGCCGGGCCGTCCGCCGGATGGTTGACGCCGGCATCGTCGTCGTCGCCGCCGCCGGCAACAATGGTAAGGATGAAAACGGGCAAGCGATCTACGGCGCGATTCACTCGCCCGGCATCGAGCCCTCGGCGATTACGGTCGGCTGCGCCAACAGCATGGGCACAGACTCGCGCGCCGATGACGTGGTGACGAGCTTCAGCTCGCGTGGGCCGACGCGCGGCTACTGGACGGACGCAAGCGGCGTCAACCACTATGACAACCTGATCAAACCGGACCTCGTCGCGCCCGGCAACAAAGTCGTCCAGGCGGAGGCGAAGGCGAACTCTATCGTCGTACACTACCCGCAACTCGATACCCATGCCTTCACCGACGAGCATAAGCGGGTGATGTACATGAGCGGCACCTCGATGTCCGCCCCGAGCGTCACCGGCGCGGTCGCCCTGATGCTGCAAGCCAACCCGAAGCTGACGCCCAGCCTGGTCAAAGCCATCCTCATGTACACGGCACAGCCGCTGGCCGGCTTCAACATGCTTGAGCAGGGCGCCGGCGAGCTCAACATCGAAGGGGCTGTCAGACTGGCCAAGCTGGTGCGTACCGACCTGACGGCGCAGACGCCGCTCGGCGACCCGCTGCTGACCGTTGCGACGCCGCCCGTGCCACAGACGACGATTGCCGGCTCGACCTTCACCTGGGCGCAGGGGATCATCGGCAACTACAGCTACATGACCGGCACCGAGCTGATTACCCGGTACCAGCTCATGTACGGGCAGGGCTTCTTGCTGAGCAACGGCTTTCTGCTCAGTAATGGATTCCTGCTGTCGAACGCCACACAGGTGACAAATGGCTGTGCGGTCGGCGATTCGATCCTGACCAGCAACGGCTACCCGCTGGGCAATGGCAATATCTTCCTCAGCAACGGTTTCCTACTCAGCAACGGCACGATGCTGCCGGACGGCTTCCTGCTCAGCAACGGCACGATCTATAGCGACGGCTTCCTGCTTAGCAATGGCTTTTTGTTGAGCAACGGTTTTCTGCTGAGCAACTCTTACCAGGCTTTCGTGATGGTAAATGGCGATGATACGTCGTGTATGCAGTAGCGCGGCCGTGCCCGTCACGTGCCCGGCTGCCGAAACCGACGCCAATGTAACAGGAGAAACTGTGCATACGTTAGCCCCAGCCCAAACCTATATGGAAGTCGCCAAGAGCTGCTGCCGGCCCGCCCCGCGACCCTGCGCCCAGCGCCTGACCGGGCGGGACGAGCCGGAAGTGCGCCGCTTCCTCGCCCAGCGCCCGCTACAGACCTTCGGGCTGCTCGGAATGATCACGGATAACGGATTGGTCAGCCCGCACAACCGGGGCGACTTTCACGCCTACCGCGGCGCTCGGAATCAGATCGAAGGCGTCGCCTTGATCGGCCATAACACCGTGCTCGACGCCCGCAGCGACGGGGCCATCGCGTCCTTCAGCGAGTTGGCGAAGGCGACGGCAAATCCTTTCCTCCTGCTTGCTCCTGAGCCGCAGATGTTACGTTTCGTCGAGTGTTACGCGGACTCGCTTGACAATCACAAGGCGATGGACTGCTACAACTTATTCGACTTCCGCGGCGCGCCCGCCAACCCCGCCCTTGCGCCTCTGCCCGACGTGCGCCCAGCCACACCCGGTGACCTGGATGAAGTCGTGTGGGCAAATAATCAGTGTGGCATCGAGGAGATCGGCGTCGACAGTCTGGCGCTGGACGCCGCAGGCTTTACAAGCCGTTGTGCGCGGCGCATCGGGCGCGGTCGCACCTGGGTATGGGTCGAGCGGGGCAGGCTGATCGTGAAGCTCGACGTCATCACGTTAACGCCCGAGGTGGCTTATCTGGAGAGCCTGTGGGTACGCCCCGAAGAGCGCCGCAAAGGGTACGGCGTAAGATTCCTCAGCCAGGTGAGCGAGCGCCTGCGCAAGGACTCGGCCAACGTCTGCTTCCTTGCCGACAAAAACAAGGGTTGGGAACAGTCGCTTTATAGAAACGCCGGGTATGTGACGATTGAGCGTTTTGGGGTGGTATTCTGCGACAGAACCAAGAAGTGTTGATGAGGCCGTGAGAAATCAAAGCTGATTTGTAGTAGCGGCAGATGAACCGATTGCTCCGCATCCGACTACCCATTAAGAACCTTCCTCGCCCGCGCCGATCAGCGCCCGTAACCCGGACCGTCATTTAGTGGCATAGCGAGACTCTACAACCCTCGCCACGTGCGCGGCGCAGACGCTTTGAGGCCATTCGGCCAGGCGGCTGCAACCGCGCAAACATATAATGGTTGGCGGTGAAGGCGCAGGCTTCGCAATCTATGGCCGGTTGATGTATGATCTTTGCCGATTCGGTTCTTAGCACTCGCAGCCATTTGGAAAGGAAGCTTATGCCCGGTCGTGGATTTCAGACCGCCGCTACGCGACTGCCCCGCGGCAGCGCCCGCCGCGCGCTGATCGTCATCTTCATTACGATGGCGGCCGTCGCCTCCGCCGCCTGCTCAAAGTCGTCGTCAGGCAAGACCATCGAAAGCGCCAGCGCCGCGCGCCTGGTCAGCGTCCGCGCCCTCGCCATCGCGATGAAGCCGATTCGCCGCAATATCGAGTCGGTCGGTTCGCTGTTCGCTTATGAAGAGGTCACGGTCAGCTCGGAAGTCGAAGGCCGGGTCGAGCGCGTTCTCGCAGACGTCGGCGACCGCGTCGGCGCAGGCCAGCCCATCGTCAAGGTCGCGCCCGCCGAGTTGGAGCTGGCTTTAGAACAGCAACGCGCCGCTTTGCGGCAGGCGCGGGCGCGTCTCGGCATCAACGACGAGAACGACGATCTGAAAGATATGCGCGCCGCCGCTGAAGTCAAGCGCGCTGCCGCCGACCTGGCCGACGCCGAACAGAAATACCGCCGCGCCAAGGCGCTCTATGAACAGGGCGTGCTGCCGCGCCAGAATTATGACGAAGCCGAATCCCGCTACAACGCGGCGCGCGCCGCTTACGACCTGGCGGTTCAGGGCGTCGAGAATATGCGTGCGCAGCTCGCAGGCTCGCGCGCCTCGACGCGCTTGGCGCAGAAGAAGCTGAGCGATTCGACGATCCGCGCGCCGTTCGCCGGCCAGGTCAAAGAGCGTAGCGTCACACAGGGCCAGTACCTGAAAGTGCAGACGCCGGTGATGGTCATCGTCAACATCGACCCGCTGCGCGTGCGTTTGAAAGTTCCCGAAAAGATGGCCGCCTGGGTTCACGAAGGCCAGGAGGTGACGGTCACCGTCGAGGCCTACGCCGACCGCGCCTTCAAGGGGAAGATCACCCGCATCAATCCTTCGGTGGATCAACAGACGCGCGCCTTTGAAGTCGAAGCCTTGATCGAGAACCACGACAACGCGCTGAAGCCGGGCTTCTTCGTCAAGGCGACGATCCCGTCGAGCTACGTCGCCAACTCGCTGTTCGTGCCGCAGGATGCGCTGCTGTACGTCTACGGCGTTTACAAGCTCTTCGTCATCGAAGGCAACACGCTCAAAGAGAAAGAGGTGAAGCTCGGCGAGCGCGCCGGCGATGAGGTTGAGATCACCGAGGGATTGAGCGAAGGCGAGCGGATTGCGCTGCCGGCGAAGGGCCAGGAGCTGAAAGACGGCGCCACCGTCGAAATCGTCCCGTAGCCTGCCTGTCTTAAATGGGGTCGAACGATGTCACTTGCTGAATTGTGCGTCAAGCGTCCGGTCTTCGCCGTGATGTTGATTACCTTTCTGGTCGTGCTTGGCGTCTTCTCGTTCCGCGACCTCGGGGTTGACCTGTTCCCGAAAGCCGACCCGGCGACCGTCACCGTCAACATGCGCTTGCCCGGCGCGACCAGCGAAGAGGTCACCACGCAGGTCGTCTTGCCGCTTGAAGAAGCGGTCAGCACGATCAGCGGCCTCGACGAGCTGAGTTCGACGGCGACCGAAGGCAGCGCCCGCATTCAATGCAAGTTCGTTCTCGAACGCGAGATCGAAAGCGCCGCGCAGGACGTCCGCGAAAAGGTTGCAGGGGCGCTGCGTCAACTGCCGCCTAACATCCTGCCGCCCATCATTCAAAAAGCCGACCCCGACGCCGATCCGGTCATCTCACTGGTTGTTGCCGGCGACCGCAGCCTGCGCGAGACCAGCGAAATTGCCGACAAGCAGATCAAGCGCGTGCTCGAAACCGTAGACGGCGTCGGCGAAGTCAGTCTCACCGGCGCGCGCGAGCGGCAGATCCGGCTTTATCTCGACGCTGAAAAGCTGAACGCCCACGGCCTGACGATCAATCAGGTGCAGCGCGCCGTGCAGAACGAGAACATCGAGATTCCCGGCGGGCGCATTATCCGCGGCGAATCCGAGATGGGCATCCGCACCCTCGGGCGCATTGACGCCATCTCGCAGTTCGGCGATGTCATCGTTGCCAACGTCGACGGCGCGCCGATTCGGGTGAACGACGTGGGCCGCGTCGAAGACAGCTTTGCCGAGCCGCGCACCTGGAACCAGATCGAAGGCAAGCAGGCCGTCACCCTCGACGTGCGCCGCCAGTCGGGCACCAACACCGTCAAGATCATCAGCGCCGTTAAGCGCAAGCTCGCAGACATTCAGAAGTCACTCCCCACGGGCGTCACCATCCGCATCATCCGCGACCAGTCCGAATTCATCAACGCCTCGGTCGCTTCGCTCGAAGAGCATCTGCTGTTCGGCTCGTTGCTGGCCTCTCTGGTCGTGCTGTTTTTCATCCGTAGCTTCCGCTCGGTGTTGATTGCGGCGGTGGCGATCCCGACTTCGATCATTGCGACCTTCACGCTGCTCAAGGCGATGGACTTCACGCTGAACAACATGACGTTGCTGGCGCTGACCCTGGCCGTCGGCATCGTGATTGATGACGCCATCGTCGTGCTGGAAAACATCGTCCGCTACATCGAAGAAAAACGCTTTGAGCCGAAAGAGGCGGCCATCGTGGCGACCAAAGAGATTACCCTGGCGGTGATTGCGACGACCATCTCGCTGGTCATCATCTTTGTGCCCATCGCCTTTATGAACGGCTACGCGCGGCGCTACGTCAATCAGTTCGGCTGGACGATGGCCTTCTCGATTATGGTGTCGATGCTGGTGTCGTTCACGCTGACGCCGATGCTCAGCTCGCGCATGCTGCGCCGTTTGCAGGGCAAGCGCGATGAAGCCGCGAGCGACGCGCCGGTTGCCGCCGCCGAAACCGTAGCCGCGTCCCCTGAAGCCGAAGCGCCTGGCCACACCTCGAAGGATTCACGCTTCTTCGCCTGGGTAGACCGCGTCTACGGGCGCATGCTGGTGTGGTCGCTCAATCACCGCATGGTCGTCATCACGGTGGCGCTTGCGACTTTCGCCTTGACCTTCCCGCTCAATGCGATGGTCGGGCGCGATTGGATTCCGCCCGATGACCAGGGCGAGTTGACGGTTTCGATGAACTGGCCCGAAGGCACTTCGATTGAAGGCACCTCGAAGATGGCCGTCGAGATCAGCGACCGCTTCAAAGCCGAGATACCCGAAGTCGAGTTCGTCAACCCGTTCATCCACGAAGGGCTGTCGAGCCACAATCACATCTACGTGCGCCTGGTTGATGTGTCCAAACGCAAGGCGACCAACCTGGATGTGGCGGCCAGGCTCCGCAAGATTTGCGCGGAGTACCGCAACCTGCGTTACAAGGTCGTCATCCCGTCGGCGCTCGGCGGCGGCGAGACCTTCTTCCCGATTCGCGCGCTGATTCTCGGCCCCGACTTTCAAAAAGCCGCCGACCTGTCGAAGCAGATCGCCGACCGCATGCACCAGGTGCCTGGGCTGCTCGACGTCGAGCCGACCTTGAGCCTCAACAACCCTGAGCTACAGGTGAAGATTGACCGCCAGCGCGCCTCGGACTTAGGGGTGCGCGCCTCGGACGTGGCGAGCGCCGTGCGCTTGATGATTTCGGGCGAAGATCAAATCTCAGTCTACAAAGAAGGCGACGAACAGTACGACGTGACCATGCAGCTACTGCCCGAACAGCAGCGCGACCGCGAGGTGCTGGCGCGCTTGATGATTCCCTCGACGAAGGTCGGGCAGGTTCGCTTAGACAGTCTCGCAACGATTGAGAAAGGGCTCGGCCCGTCGCGCATCGAACGCTTCAACCGCCAGTTTCAGGTGACGGTGAACGCCAACAACGCGCCCGACTTTCCGCTTGACCAGGCGGCGCGCGCGACCACAGAGATCATCAAAGGCGTCGGCCTGCCGCCGGGTTTCTCGTACCGCTTTCTCGGCTCGGTGAAGGTGTTGGACGAGACGACGACGAACCTGATCATCGCTTTTCTGCTGGCATCCATCTTCATGTACATGGTGCTGGCGGCGCAGTTCGAGAGCTTCCTGCATCCGTTCACCATCATGTTGAGCCTGCCGCTATCGATTCCGTTCGCGCTCCTTTCGCTGTGGCTGACGGGGCGCACCTTGAACCTGTGGAGCGCGCTCGGCGTCTTGCTGTTGTTAGGCATCGTCAAAAAGAACGGCATCCTTCAAGTGGATTACACCAACAAGCTGCGCTCGGAAGGCGTTGAGCTGCGTGAGGCGATCCTGCGAGCGAATCACGTGCGCTTGCGGCCCATCCTGATGACGACGTTTTCGATTGTCGCGGGCTTGATCCCGACAGCCATCGGCATCGGCGCAGGCTCGGCGCAGCGTTCAGCGATTGCGGTAACGATCATCGGCGGGCAGAGCTTATGTTTGCTGCTGACGTTGCTGGTGACGCCGGTGGCTTACTCGATTTTTGGTGAGATGGAAGAGCGTAAGGTCTTTCGCAGCGCCCGCGCCCGATTGTCGCGCGTCAAGGTAGCGGCGACGCGCTTGTTCACCTTCCTGATTCGCTGAGTTGTTTTGCTGAGCCGTTTGAAAAAGATTACTTCATCGTCCCTTTCGCGGGACTGGCCATCAGTTGCTCTTTCGCACAGACGAAGTTGGCCGCGTCGTCTGTGCTGCCGCTGCCCTTGTAACGGGCGACGAGCGGGTAAGGGCAGAGCGGGCGCGTGCGCGTGATGGCGCTTTTCGGGTCATTGCTCTGCCGCTTTGCGGCGATGATCTGGTTGGGGGCGACGCCGGCTTCAACCCATCGCTCGATGGCCACCGTCAGGTCGTGTTGCGCGTCCGCAGGCACGGCGTTGACGAACGCGCCGAAGCTGTCGGTGCCGGGGCCGCCGCCGCAATGTTGCATGCCCGGCACCATGTAGAGCCGCATGAACGAATCCACCTCGCGCCGGCCCATCGTCGCAACGACATCGTGGAAATAATGAATCGTGTTGGTCGGCGGCAGCGCCGCGTCGCTCCAGCCGTGATAGAGAATCAGCTTGCCGCCGCGGGCTTTGAAGGCTTTCAGATTGGTATCGGTGGCGTTCAGGATCGGCGCCAGCTTGTCGTCCGCGAGCTTGCTGTCCTGGTCGATGTTGAACGATTTAATGTCCCAGGCCGGGTCGTTGTGGATCATGTTGCGCGCGGTCTGCGAGGCGAAGAAGAACTGCGCCGCGCGAGTCGGCGCCGCGCCGGTAACCCAGATTGTCCAGCCGGCCGGCCCGGTCTCGCCGCCGGGCAGGAAGCCTGGAACAATCTGCTCGCCCTTCGAGTTGCGCGGCCCGCTGTAAATTTTCTTCAACGCCGCGACCTGCTTCTCCGTCAGACAGGCATCCGACTCGGCCCCTTTGCAGAGCAAGACCGCGGGCTCGAAGCGGCAGCCGACGGGGTCATCAATGACGCCGTCGGTCACCCCGTCGCTCGCGTCACAGGCCGTGAGCGCCGCCGCCTCGATGGCTTTCAATTTACTCGCGGGGATGTAGCTGGCCGGGTCAACCAGCATCGCTTGCATGTTCCAGGCAAAGCCTGTGAGCGTCTGCGTGAAGTAATTGGCCGGGGCGCCGGCGATCAAGCCATCATAGTCGTTCGGGTAGCGCTGGGCTTCCATCAGCGCCTGTCGCCCGCCGTTCGAGCAACTGGCAAAGTACGAGTGTTTCGGGCCAGCACCGTAGAAGGCGCTGATGATGGCTTTGGCCTTCTCGGTCATTTCATGAACCCCGCGGTGGCCGTAGTCGATGATCTTCTCCGGGTGTCCCAGCGCCCAGCTCGCATCGCCGCCGCTGTGTCCCGTATCCGTCGAAGCGACCGCGTAACCACGCATCAGCGGGCCGGCCAGCGCCGCCTGCGAGATCGAGCCGGCGAAGCCGCCATTGCCGACGCCTTGAAACCTGCCGTTCCAGCCAGCGGCGGGCATCCAGACTTCAAACTTGATCTCCGAATCACTCGTCGGCTTGATGACGCCGGTCACACGGCAGAAGGCCGGCAAGTCTTTGAAGGCCGCCCCGCCGCCGAACGACCCGGCGGCCACGGACTGCGCCGCGGTGATCGTCGTGTTGGCGAGCTTGAGATCAGACAGGCGCTCGCAGGTTTGCGCCGCCGCCGGCCTGGCGCTGAAGCTGCAAGCGGCGAGCAGCAGGAATGGCAAGGTGCGCCAGAAGGCTTGCCGTCGTGAGACACGCGTACTTTTCATATTCATCCTCAACGTAATGAGAAGGTGCCTGAAAGGGCAGCTCCGTCAGGAGCGCGATGTTTATAGTCAACCGGTTAATTTGATCCGCAAGCTCCGGAGGAGCGGTATGTCAACATTGCGCCTCTACGGGGCTTGCTTCTTTTTCATGCCTGCAACTATAAACATCACGTTCCTACGGGACTCTTCAGACACGCTTTGACTATCTCCCCAAATCCCTGCCATCGGGCAGAGCAAAGATCACCACCGTCGAAGCGCCGGGCGCGGCCTTCCAAAATCCCGAGGCACTGCCCGTCACCGCCGCCACATACTGCTTGCCGTTGATCGCATAGCTGATCAATCCGCCATTCATCGGCCCGCCGAGGTTGAAACGATAAAGAACTTTCCCCGTCCGCGCATCGAGCGCCAGCAGGTCGCCGGTCAACTCGCCCGCGAAGACCAGGCCGGTTGAGGTCGTCGTCACCGCCGCCAGCATCGGCTTCGGCGAGCGGTACTGCCACGCCACCTTGCCGGTCGAGGCGTCAATGGCGGTCAGCCAGCCGTGCGCCGTCTCGACAGGGTCTTCGACGTAGCTGCCGCCCATGTAGGTTTGACCGGCCACGTGCCGCACGTTTTCGCCCTTCTTGAACGTGCCGCACCAATCGACCGCCGGGACGTAGAGCATGTTGGTCTGCGGGTTGAACGCCGGGCCGTTCCACTGCATGCCGCCGAGGACGCCGGGGCAGGCGTGCGTGCCTTCGACGGTGAGCGGCGCGTCGGTGTTCTGGCGCGTCGTCACGGCAGTCTCGTAAAGGTGCTCGCGGGTGTCGCGGTCGAGCACATGCAGGAGGCCGTCTTTGCCGCCGGTGGCGACGAGGTTGCGCGTCTTGCCATTGACCTTCGTCGTAAAGAGCGGGCTGGCTTGCGTGGCGTCCCAGTCATGCGTGTCGTGCGGCACCAGCTGATAATGCCACTGCCGTTTTCCGGTGCGCACGTCGAGCACGACCATCGAGCTGGTGTAGA
>DATENM010000043.1 GCA_035275065.1 Blastocatellia bacterium | reverse complement strand
TCCATCGGGGCGCAGCGCGTCTGCCAGTACATGCACCGGGCGCTGGAGTCGCTGGTCGAGGCGCTGGAGAGCGCGCCGGCGCGGCCACTGCGTAGCCTGAAAGTCATACCAGAGGGCGAGCGGCGGCAGATGCTGGTGGAGTGGAACGCGACGGCGACCGATTACCCGAAAGACCAATGTGTGCACGAGCTGTTCGAGCAGCAGGTCGAACAGACCCCAGAGGCCGTGGCGGTCGTCTGCGGCGAGGCGCGGCTGACTTATGGCGAACTCAACCGCCGAGCCAACCAACTCGCCCACTACCTGCGCCAGCTCGGCGTCGGCCCCGATGCCCGCGTCGCCATCTGCCTGGAACCCAGCCTCGACCTGATCATCGGCCTGCTGGCTATCCTCAAAGCCGGCGCTGCTTATGTGCCGCTCGATCCCAGCTATCCCGCAGAGCGCCTGCGCTACATGCTCGAAGACAGCGCGCCGCAGGTCGTGCTCAGCGATCAAGCCACGGCGGCGCGGCTGGCGGCGCCGCCGGCGGTCGCCGTGCTCGACCTCTGCCAGGCGCAGCCACCCTGGGGGGCGCTGTCTTCGAGCAATCCCGAGGCGGCCAGCATCGGCCTCAGCGCCGCCCACCTGGCCTACCTCATCTACACCTCAGGCTCGACCGGGCAGCCCAAAGGGGTGATGATCGAACACCGCCAGCTGGCCAACTACGTGGCAGCCGTCGGCCAGCGCTTGCAGCTGCAAGCGGGCTGGCGCTACGCGCTGGTGTCAACGCTTGCGGCAGACCTCGGCAACACGGTGCTGTGGCCGTCGCTACTGGGCGGCGGGCAGTTGCACCTGCTGGTGGGCGACGAGCGGCTGGACGGGGAGCGCTTCGCCGGCTATCTGCGAGAGCGGCCCATCGACTGTATGAAGATGACGCCGACGCACCTGCAAGCCTTGCTGGGAGAAGGCGAGGCGAGGCCTTGGTTGGTGCAGGAGTGTCTGGTGCTGGGAGGGGAGGTGCTGCGGCGGGGGCTGCTGCGGCGGCTGCGAGGCGGAGGCAGGGGGTGGCGGGTTTACAACCACTACGGGCCGAGCGAGTGCACGGTGGGGGCGTTGTCGCAGGAGGTGAAGGAGGGCGAGGAAGGAGGCAGCGGCGAGGGGGTGGGGCTGGGGAGGGCGATGGGGAATATGCGGGTGTACGTGGTGGACGAGGAGGGGGAGGTGGTGCCGGCGGGAGTCGTCGGGGAGGTGGTGATCGGGGGAGCGGGAGTAGGGCGGGGGTACTGGAGGCGAGCGGGGCAGACGGCGGGGCGGTTCGTGGCCGATGAGCAGAGTGGGGAGAGAGGCGAGCGGGTGTATCGGACAGGGGATCGAGGGCGATGGGAGGCGGATGGGCGGGTGGAGTATTTGGGGCGGCAGGATGATCAGGTGAAGGTGCGGGGCTATCGGGTGGAGCTCGGAGAGATCGAGGCGAGTCTGCGCGAGCACGAAGCGGTGCGCGAGGCGGTGGTGATGAAGCGGGAAGAGGCGGCGGGGGAGGAGCGGCTGGTGGCCTACGTGGTGGCGGATGAGGTGGCGGCCTATCCGCTGTTGCAGATCGAGCGGATGCGGCAGCGCGGCGAACTGGCCGAGGCGCAGCTGTACGAGTTGCCCAACGGCATGGTGATCAGCCATCAGAACAAGGGCGAGAGCGACTACCTCTACCGAGAGATATTCGAGCGGGAGGCGTACCTGCGGCACGGGATCAAGCTGGGGGAGGGAGCGTGCGTGGTGGATGTGGGGGCCAACATCGGGCTGTTCACGCTCTACGTGGCGGAGCGAGTGTCCGGGGCGAAGGTCTATGCCTTCGAGCCGATTCCGGTGGTGTATGAGAGCCTGAGAATCAACGCGGCGATCAGCGGCGGCCAAGTGCGGGTGTATGAGTGTGGGCTGTCGAGTCGGGAAGGGGAGGCGGAGTTCCGGTGGTACAAGCACAACACGCTGGTGTCGGGGCAGTACGCGGAGATGGCAGAAGAAGCGAAAGTGATCGAGACCTATGTGCGCCACCAGCAGGGAGAAGAGGCGATCAGCGCGACGGAGTTGGCGGGGCTGGTGGCGCAGCGGCTGGACTATGAGGAGTGTCGGTGTCGGCTGCGGCGGCTGACGGAGGTGATGAAGGAGGAAGGGATCGAGCGGATCGACCTGCTGAAGGTGGACGTGCAGAAGAGCGAGGAGGAAGTGTTGTCGGGGATCGAGGCGGAGGACTGGGAAAAGATTCGGCAGGTGGTCGTGGAGGTGCATGACGAGGGCGGACGACTGCGGCGGATACAGGAGCTGCTGGCGAGGCAGGGGTATGAGCAGGAGGTGGAGCAGGAGGAGATGCTGGCGGGGACGAATCAGTACACGGTGTATGCGCGGCGGGAGGAGGGCCGAGCCGAGCGAGAGGCAAGGGCAGGAGCAAGTGCAAGTGGAGAAGCAAGGCCGGGGAGGAGGTATTGGAGTGCGAAGGAGTTGGTGAGAGAGGTGCGAGCGAAGGCGAGCGAGCGGCTGGCGGAGTACATGCTGCCGGCGGCGTATGTGTGTCTAGAGCGGTTGCCGCTGACGGCGAATGGGAAGGTGGATCGCAAGGCGCTGCCTGAGCCGGAGCGAGAAGGGGATGGGCGGCAGGAGTACGAAGAGCCGGCAGGGGAGACGGAGCGGGCGGTGGCGGCGATCTGGAGCGAGGTGTTGAAGGTGGAGCGGGTCGGTCGCCGCGACAACTTCTTCGAGCTTGGGGGGCATTCGCTGCTGGTGGTGCGGGTGATCGCGCGGCTGCGGCAGGGGCTGAATGTGGAAGTGAGCATCAGCGATCTGTTCGAGCACCCTGTCCTCGCCGATCTGGCCGAACGGCTGATCAATCTGCAACTTGAACAATTTGATCAAGACAGATTGGGGGATCTGCTGACTCTCATGCGAGGCTCCTATACTGGTTGATTAAGGCGCGCACGGTCAATGAATCTTTCCAGCAAATCAACCACTAAACGCCAGAGGTAAATTCTTCAGTCGCGGAGGTAGTTATGAATGCTGCATCCTTGAGCCCTCAGAGGATCACGGCGAGTGATTTGAAACCGATTGGTGGATTGCCAATGTTGCTTGACGTTGAAGCCAGTGGATTGAATGCGGTGAACTGGGCTGAAGAATATCAGCAAGATATTCAGAGCTGGATCAAAACCAACGGCGCTATATTGATTCGTGGGTTGAAGGTGCCCGGCAGCACGCAGTTTGGCAAGATTCTATCGACGCTGTTTGGAGCCGAGTTACTCGAATATACTTATCGCTCAACGCCGCGGACCAAGTTGCGCGGGAATGTTTACACGGCGACGGAATATCCTGAGAGCGAGGTAATCCCACAACATAACGAAAATGCGTATTCGCGAAATTGGCCGAATAGGATTGGCTTTTTGTGTCTACTTCCAGCCGAAACCGGAGGCGAGACTCCGATTGGTGATAGCCGAGTCGTATACAACATGCTGCCGAAGTCGGTACGGGACAAATTTGAGCAAAGGGGCGTGATGTATGTTCGTAATTATTCGACTCTGGATCTGTCGTGGTCGGTGGTGTTCCAAACTGAAGACAAGTCTCAGGTAGAGGACTATTGCAATGCGAATGAATTGACCTATGAGTGGCTTGAGAACGATGGCCTCAGGACTAGGCAGGTAAACCCTGCCACGGCTGTGCACCCGGATACGGGCGAAAAAGTATGGTTCAATCAGGCGCATCTTTTCCACGTTTCAAACTTGGGTAAAGAAGTCGCTGACACCTTACTGACTTCCCTCGGCGAGGAAAGCCTACCTCGAAATGCTTACTATGGCGATGGCGCGCCTATTGAGGTGGAGGCGCTTGAGCTTATTCGGTCTATCTACGAACAGACCAAGATTAAGTTTGCCTGGCAGAAGAACGATCTGTTGCTTTTAGACAACATGCTTTTTACGCATGGCAGAGAATCCTATATCGGTGCGCGAAAAGTGCTGGTTGGCATGGCGTGCCCAAACCGTTGACTCTTCCTGTCCATCCTGATCAATGATTGCCCGCGAATCAGATGAGTTTTGGTTGTAGTCTCTTTCCAATCACTTTGCCAATCCACTTAGGCGATGTCGTGGCCCTCTACGGAATGCCACAGAAGAGGACTTAAAGTGCAAAGCCAATTAACGGTAGCTGAAAAAGAGCGATTGCTGAAACTCGCAAAATTTCTTCATGTCGAGAGTAAAACGGTTGCTTTGTCTCCAATCACAGCCGTCGAACGTAGCGAGCATCTGCCCTTATCGTTCGCGCAGCAACGGCTGTGGTTCCTGGCGCAGCAGATGGAGGACACGAGCCGAGCCTATCACATCTTTTACGGGCTGCGGCTGAAGGGGCAACTCGACCGCCGCGCGCTGCGGCGGGCGCTGGACCGCATCGTTGCGCGCCACGAGGCGCTGCGCACCACCTTCGTGACCATTGATGGCGAGCCGGCGCAGCAGATCACCCCGGCACAACAGAGCCGCTTCGACCTCAAGGAGCACGACCTGCGCGACCGCCTAGACGCCAATCAAGAGATGGAGCGATTGATTGGTGAGGCGGCGGCCAGGCGA
>DATENM010000042.1 GCA_035275065.1 Blastocatellia bacterium | reverse complement strand
TTGCATAGTTTAGCGAAATTAGCTCTGGCCTTTGTGTATGTCGTTTGAATTGCCATCACTCACCTACTTGTTTTGATGTGTACAGATTAACAGTACAGGTCGTCAAATCATTGGTCAAGGGCGGGCGATAGGCGTCTAACGCCCGCGTTCACCGGGCCGCCGAGCGGCAATGGCCGAAGCATGAGAAGTCCGCTTCGGCGGCTCCGGTGCATGTCGTTGTTAGATGGTGTTGCTGCATGACTATCTGCTCATTTTATGCCGTGAAAGACTTTCTTGAACTTGACCTTTCCCAAACATCCCAGCTTCTTTGCCAGTCTTTCTGGCGTTGCGTTCTTGAAGGCTTGTTCATCCCAGACATTCACATTCGTAGACCTATTGAGTGGGTCCTGGAATTGTTTTACATACTCAAGAATCTCATTCAGATGACAGCCTCTTTTATTGATGAGTTGCTTTAAATTCTCTCTTACCTCTTTATTCTCCCTCAGTTTAGCCGATCTTTCATCGCGGCTGAAAACGCCACTCACTATTGTATGTTGCCAGCGCACCCGGCTATAGCCTCCAGCATTCGGGCCTTCTATGTTGATCGGCAGCTCATCAACTTTGATAATGCGATGATAATAATCTGACCAATACGCCAAATGCTGGCCTACTAACATTAGCTGTTCATTAGTAATAATATCTTGCAAAGTGGCTCACCTCCACGAATAAGAATGTTGTGACCAGTAAAGATCAACCATCAAAGTTTCTTAAATTGCACAGATAAATTCAATCAGCCATCTAACGCCACGCATCACCGGGCGCGGCGTGTCGCACTTGACCAATGACGAGAACCGCGCTCGCCGCGCTCCGGTGCATGCGCTTGTTGGGCGTCGCCTGTAACCTCAACCCCCTCAAAACCGTCGGCCTCCCGCCCTCGTCCCATCCCATTTTCGACGATTCCCGGTTCTGCCCTACGCTTCCCGCCCTGTCCCATTTTTCCTACGCTGCGCGGCCATCTCGCCGCCACTGCCTGCACCCCTCATGGCTGCTGACCCCGCCCTGGCTTGTGTTGCCGACCATCTCGCCCGCCGCAAAGCGCCGCCGCCATTGCCGCTGTCGCTTGCCCATCCTTTGCGGTCCACCAAATCCTTTAACCGCGGCGATGCGATGCCCGCCGCTCACCGGCGTTTGTCTGCCGGTTGTTGCCAACCTCGCCGCTGCGCCGGGTGACGGTCGCCAGCGGTGCGACGCCAATGAATGATCGTTGCAGGCAAGTCAGGCCATCCGCCAGATTGCATCGTTGCGCCAGTCAGCGACTGGGGGCGCGTCGCCCAACGAACACACATCACCGGGCCGCGAACGGCCCTAGCCGAAGCATGAGAAACTCGCTTCGCGGCCTCCGCTGCAACGCCTTGTTAGACCCCGTTTCGACATTATGATCTCTCATTATCTGTTAACTGAAAATAGAACCGCCAGCAAATCACAATGGATTCACTGGCGGTTGTTAATTCTAACTGCTCTTTCTATTATTCTCGGAGGAAAAATACATCCCAACCCCAGCGGCCTACCTGCGCGCCATGCGCGTCATAGACTTTTGCCCGATATTTAAAACTATTACCATATCGGTCAGTTCGTTTCGACTCTTTATAGTCAAGGCTAATTGCATAAATGCCAAGCTCAGTTAAGGGGTGCAGCTCATTTGCTTCCGATACCCCATTATGGTTTGCATCCTGCCACAGACGGAGTAGTGGGAAAATCCTATCTCTGCTATCGATTTTGCCATCGCCATTACCGCCATTTTCAGGCTTATCATATTCAGCAAGAGCAAGAAAGCCATTAGGGGTAGCTGAAAGGGGTTGCGGAGTCTTATTGCCGAATAGCTCTGTGCCATCGTCTATGGTGCCATTATTGTTGCGGTCGAGAGCAAGAAATGCATCGTCAGAACCGGGAGCAGTCCATGAAACTTTATGCGGCACGCCGCTACCGTTAAGATCGAACATCACGCCCGATGTGAAATCTGTAAGCTCAAAGCCATTCCCTGAGATGTCGATTAATATCGGACTGACACAGCAACTGTTACAACTCGGATCACAACTTCTGGTTTCGCCCCTATCACCACAGTCATTGGTACAACCGCCGCCGCCGCCCGCAGTTTGAGACTGAACAAGAATGCTGACAATGACAAATTTTGGATCAATGATTGTTGACCCTGTGGCAGTATCAAGCCGAAGTTCCATAGTAACTGTGCCGGTATGTGAATTATCAGCATTCGTAGTAAGCGTAAAGCTATAATTTGTGGATTGGCCGCCGCCAGCTAGAGTTTGAGTCAGTGTGCGAGCAGAGACTGAATAACCAACGCTCATAGGGTTAGAGTAATCGCTAAAATCAACTTTTGCTTGAGCTGTATTCTGAACGTCGGATGATGTGACAACTGGTATTGTAAAAGTAACGGAGTCATTAGAAGCATAAATTGCGTTCTTATTCTGCGATGCACCGCCCAGATGGACATTAGCTACGAAAGGTCTAACAGCAACTGAACTATGGGAGAACACAATGCCGGTGAAAATCAGGAAGCCGATAAGAGGGAACACCCTAATAGGTTTGAACATGGTAGACCTCCTTTTCAAAACCAACGATTTGTAGCTACGGACGTAGCCCAAAGATCGGGAGTAGTTTAAAGTACAGTCCTCTTATACTACCCTCGATAGATGATGTCAATAAAATTCTAAGGAAATGACAACGTAACGGGCAGGGGTCTAACGCCCGCGTTCAGCGGGGCCGCGAACGACCTCACAAGAACGCATGAGAACCGCGCTGCGCGGCCTCCGCTGTAACGCCTTGTTAGACGCATGTTCGCTGAGATCAAATTCTATTCTCGTATAAATCCGCTATCGGGAAACACAAGCCATAGTCGTCCCATACCAGTTCGCCGTACTCCAGTTTGAAATTCGCAAACTTTTTCGGATCGAGGTAGGCTTGAATCATCGGATTGCGGGAGGCTTGCAGGAATGGTTCGAAATCTATGATTCGCTCTATCCCGTCGCTGAAGTAAAGTTTGAGTTTGTAGTCGGATAGTTGCTCGACTCGAAGAATGTCGATCACCGCCCCTTCGGGAAGAATCACTTGATCTTCTTGGTAACCTTCTGCGGCTCTACCGGTTTGTGAAGCACGAAGTAATCGATCCATTTCTGAACTATCTCCTCAGCGTAGTGCTTGGTCAAGGTCTGGAAGTTCTTCAATTCTGACTGGCTCAATGGCTTTCTCCCCTTGACCGGGGTGTATTCAATTCTAACCACCTTCCCGTTTTCAAGAGTGAGTTCGGCTTTGCTTTCTCTCCCCTGACACTTGCCATGAACATGGATAGGCTCATGCTCGTTGGAGTAAAACAGCACAATGATCCCAAAATATTCATAAAGCTTTGGCATCTCAGAAATCTTGCCAGCGAGGGTCTCATCACAGCAAGCTCTAGTGGAAATGCGTCTAACGAACACACATCACCGGGCGCGGCATGGTGCATGGAAGTAGCCATAAGCAGCCCGCTTGCCGCGCTCCGGTGCATGTCGTTGTTAGGCGGCCCGTCATCGCCACCGCCTCGGCAGCCATCGCCCTACCTCCCCGCAGTACCTCACGTACGTTTCGCCGAACTTCCCCTCCAGCAGCCGCTCCTCGACCAGGACCACGAACAGATGAAAGAATATTCCTACCGCCGTCGCGTAGATCAGAACCCGCCAGGACTGCAAGAACACCGCCCAGCCGGCGATCACCAGCAGCACACCGACGTACATCGGGTTGCGGATGTACCGGTACAGCCCGCGAGCGACTAGCCGCTGGGGCGCGTCTATCGGCGCCGGCGTGCCCCGCCCGGTCATCGCGAAATCCCATAAGCACCAGAAGTAAACCGCTGCGCCAAGCAGCAGGGGAAGCAGAGCGCCGACTTGGCTCGCACGCCAGTCGAAGGCCAGGGCAGCGGGAGGCCGCGTGACGACTCGCAGCGGCAGGTAGACGGCGACCGTGCCGGGGACTAACACCGTAAAGAGGATGTTCTTTAGCAGCAGAAACATTATTGTTACTAGGGCCAGGCCACCTAACGC
>DATENM010000041.1 GCA_035275065.1 Blastocatellia bacterium | reverse complement strand
GCAATGCCTCTAAAGTCACCCTGTGCCTGTAGACGGTAGCGACGACCATCTCTGACGCAGTTGAGCGAATTGCGCTTGGGTCTGTCGAAGGGATCGGCTCTGCAAGCGGAACCGTTGGCGATGTTCAGCAAAGCGCTGCCTTTCCTGAGCCAAGTCCTCAGGGGGCGTTTGACACAAGGCCCCCAGTAACTGGGCTTCTGTTGGGGGGCACGGGAGGAGTTCCCACGCGCCTTGGCGTTGCAGCGTGCGTTGTGTGAGGCCCTTTTGGCCCGTGGTCCGCAGCAGGCGGCGACCTGTATCGCGGAAGCGGCTTTCGAGCTCGTTGTTGGTCCGAGGCACGCCCGGCACGTCATAGCAGTGGAACAGGCCGGGCCAATAGCTCCGGCTGACCTTGTCGAGGTGCAGACTAAACTCAGATAAGATGGGCGGGACATCGGGCAGCCGCAGCACCGTGTCAAGATAGCCGCGTAGTTGTCCCGCGACGTGTTCAGCACTCAGGGGGTGTGCGATAGGGGGTTCTAAGATGTAGGCGATGTCGCGGAGCCAGGCAGCGCCTTGGCGGCACTCCTGGTAGGTCTGAGCAAAAGGGAACAGGGCCGACGGGAGGCCTTGGTACAACTGGGCGAGGCGTGGCTCATAGCGCGTGGCGAGCAGGTCGAGGCTCAAGCGAGCGACATGCTGGAGCCGCTCGTAGGTCTCCATACCAGCCAGTCGAAAGGGCGGCCGGCCTTTGAGTGTGAGCAGATAGCGGGTGTGGCGAAAGAGGTGCGTGATGACCTCATCGGCTTCGGAGGCTGGCATTGTGAAGGGGTCCCGAGACGTTGGGCTGTGGGAGGCTGGCGCCGTGGGCGTTGCGAGCGGACTGGGCAACAGGCCGGTCACCGTCAAGACGCCTGCTGGGCTGGGCGCCGTGCAGGCTTCCTGACGGATCAAGTCGCCGACCTGCTGACGCACGGTTTTGCGCAGCTCACCTTTGAAGGCTGTGTCGACCTCGGCGAGGGGTTCGGCGAGGTTACGCAGATAATGGGCCTGACAAAACTGATAACGACTGTGGGGTAAGACCGTGGCCACTGCCGGGACCAAGCCCGTTTGCTTGTCGCTGAGCACGGCCAGGATGGGCCACTCCAGGTGCTTGAGCGGTTCTAGGAAGGCTTCGAACGTGAGCTGATCCTGCTGGCACAGCCAGCCACTGCGCAACGTCAAGCCGCTTGAGAGCTCGCGGATGAACCAAATTTGGGGCTCGCCCCCTTGCGGAGCCAAACCGTCTAGGGCCACGATCAAGCCGCCCTGCTGCTTGGCAATCCGGGCGAGGTGATCGCGGTGCTGCCGCTCGTGGCAGGCCAGGAGGGGCAGATAGACCTGTTGATACAGATAGCCCACGTGGGACTCCGAGATGCGGACCTGGGAGGCCAACTCGGTGTGAATCTCGCGGTACGTGGCGCGGTGCTCCTGCCGCCACCAGCCAATGCGTACCAGCACATCATAGCCATAGGTGGAGCCAGGAAGGGCGATGCGCTGACCCTCTGCTGACAGCAGGCGCATACGCGAGCCCGCACAGGTCGCGTGCCGACAGCGCCCGGGTCGGCTGGCCACCGAGAGGACGCGATCGAGAGTCTGCACGATCTTATCCCAAGCGAGATAGTTGCACATCACCAGGAGATCGCCACAGTGGGGACAGGTGAGGAGTTCAGGTTGATAGATCATGCGCTCTTGGGCATATAATCGTTTCGGGGTTCTCATGGGCGCCTCCTGGCGAGCGTCTTGTCCACGCTGGCCGAGTTTGAGGGGAGATGTTGTGCCCATGATAACCCTATTTCCCTCACAGGGTGACTTTTGCGCTACTGC
>DATENM010000040.1 GCA_035275065.1 Blastocatellia bacterium | reverse complement strand
GATTTACGCCCCGCAACACTTCTTGTGCTTCTTGCCGGACCCGCACGGGCAGGGGTCGTTGCGACCGACGCGCGGGCCTTTATTGCGGACGGGCTTGGCTTGCTCCTCTTCGCCGCCCGCGAAAGCAGTCTCGTTCGCCTTCGTGAATGCCACGCGGCCGCGGCGCTGGCGGCGGCGGCGCTCTAAGAGCTCCTGCTCTATCGGCGCGGTCACCTGCACCTGAAGGTTGAACAGGTAGCGGACCGTCTCCGTGTCTATGCGGTCGAGCATGCCTTCGAAGAGGACGAATGACTCGCGCTTGTACTCGACAAGCGGGTCTTTCTGCGCGTAGCCGCGCAAGCCTATACCCTCTTTCAAGTGGTCGAGCGCGAGCAGGTGGTCCTTCCACTGCGCGTCGACGATGTTCAGCATGATGTAGCGTTCGAGGTTGCGCATCGCCTCGACGCCCATCTGCACCTCTTTCTCCTGATACCTCTCTTCGAGCTTCGACCAGATGACTTCGGTCGCCTCCTGCGGCCCCATCCGTTCGAGGTTTATGCCCTCGCGGTCCACGTCGAATCCGAAGACCATCCGGAGCTGTTCTTTGAGGCTCGTGATGTCCCATTCGCCGGGGTCGACGTTTTTCGACATGTACTGGTCGATGAGCCCCTCGAACAGGTTCTCGGCGATCGTGCTCAGTATGTACTCGCGCTGGTTGGCGTTCTGGGCCTCGGGCGTGTCGCCCTCAAACCCCATCAACAACTGGCGGCGTATGCCGTAGATCGCCTCGCGCTGCTTGTTCATCACGTCGTCGTATTCAAGCAGCCGTTTGCGGATCGAGAAGTTGTGCGCCTCGACCGACTTCTGCGCGCCTTCGATGCGCTTTGACACCAGCCTCGATTCAATCGGCACGCCCTCTTCCATGCCGAGCCGCAGCATGAGGTTCTTGATGCGCTCGCCGCCGAAGATGCGCATCAAATCGTCTTCGAGCGACAGGTAGAAGCGCGACGAGCCGGGATCGCCCTGGCGGCCCGAACGGCCGCGGAGCTGATTATCAATGCGGCGCGATTCGTGGCGCTCGGTGCCGAGGATGTGCAAGCCGCCGGCGGCGACGACCTCTTTATGCTCGGCCTCGGTGACTTGCTTGGCGCGCTCAAGCGCCCGCTCCAACTGTTCCGGCGTCGCCTCGTCGGGATTGATCTGCTTCTTCTTCAACTCCTCTTTGGCCAGAAACTCAGGGTTGCCGCCGAGCAGGATGTCGGTGCCGCGACCGGCCATGTTGGTGGCAATCGTCACCTGGCCGAGGCGTCCGGCCTGCGCGACAATGTCGGCCTCGCGCGCCGCATGCTCCGGCTTGGCGTTCAAGACATTGTGCGGCACACGCAGCTTTTTGAGCTGCGCCGCCAGCATCTCTGAAGTCTCGACCGACACGGTGCCGACCAGCACCGGCTGATGCTTCTCGTGCAGTTCTTTGATCTCTTTGGCTACGGCCTCCCACTTCTCGCGCTCTGTGCGATAGATGACGTCGGGGAAGTCATTGCGCACCATCGAGCGATTGGTGGGGATGACGGCGACGTCGAGCTTGTAGATGTTGGCGAACTCGCTCGCTTCGGTCTCCGCCGTGCCGGTCATGCCCGACAGCTTGGCGTACATGCGGAAGTAGTTTTGCAGCGTGATCGTCGCCAGGGTCTGGTTTTCGGCTTCGATCTTGACGCCCTCTTTCGCCTCGACCGCCTGATGCAGGCCGTCGCTCCAGCGGCGGCCCGGCATCACGCGCCCGGTGAATTCGTCAACGATGATGACTTCGCCTTCCTTGACGATGTACTGCTTGTCGAGGTGATAGAGCGAGTGCGCGTTCAGCGACTGCTCGATGCAGTGCAGCAGCTCCATGTTCGCCGGCTCGTAGAGGTTGCCGACGCCTGTAAAGCGTTCCGCCGCCTCGACGCCTTCTTCGGTGAGCGTCGCCGAGTGCTGCTTCTCGTCAACGTGGTAGAGCAGGCGCGCGTCTTCTTTGAGATTGACGTCGCCTTCGGCCTGCTTGATCTCGGCGATGCGTTTCTGCTGTTCGGACTTCAGCTTATCGATGCACTCGTTGGCGACGTAATACTTCTCGGTCGAATCTTCCGACGCGCCCGAGATGATCAACGGCGTGCGCGCCTCGTCAATCAAGATCGAGTCAACCTCGTCAACGATGGCGTACCAGTGGCCGCGCTGCACCATCGCCGTCGGGTCAAACTTCATGTTGTCGCGCAGGTAATCGAAGCCGAACTCGTTGTTGGTGCCATAGGTGATGTCTGCGCGGTAAGCCTCCTGGCGCTCGCTGTCGTCCATGTCGTGCTGGATGCAGCCGACCGTGAGGCCGAGGAAGCGATAGATTTTGCCCATCCACTCGGTGTCGCGCTTGGCCAGGTAATCGTTGACCGTGACGACGTGGACGCCGCGCCCGGCCAGCGCGTTCAGGTAAGCCGGCAAAGTCGCCACCAGCGTCTTACCTTCGCCGGTCTTCATCTCGGCAATCGTGCCGCGGTGCAAGACCATGCCGCCGATCAACTGCACATCGAAGTGGCGCATGCCGGTGGTGCGCCGCGACGCCTCGCGGACGATGGCGAAGGCTTCGGGGAGGATTTCGTCGAGCGCCTCGTCAACGATCAGGCGCAGCGCCTTCTTCTCTTCTTCGGGCGTCTCGGCGGTGATGTCGGCCCCGGCGACGCGCTGCTCGATCTGCTCGCGGAAGCGCGGCGTGTAGGCGCGCAGCTCGTCGTCCGAGAGCTTTTGAATCTTCGCCTCAAAGGCGTTGATCTCGTGGACCACCGGCCACAGGCGTTTCAGCAAACGCTCGTTGGCGCTGCCGAAAATCTTGGTTGCAACTTTATTGAATATCGCTGTCATAGGTCTCTCTGGTTCCTGGTTTATAGCTCCGTCTTTGCGCGCAGCTACAAACACTAAACGAATATGCCTGTTGATCGGGTTCGCCAATTTGCGCCCCGGCCAACAGGCTAGCGTCAACTCATCATCTTGTGATACGGGCTCTACTCACCGTTCGCCTTCGCATTGCGCAATCACGCCAAGATAAATTGTATTGGCTCACGCGGCGCGCGTCAATTCACGGCCATCCAGGGAGCGCGGGCGAAACGCCCGCCGGTCTCTCGCATGCGCAAGGCGGGCAAGCTGGTTGCCTACGCGCCCAGGGCTTGCGCGAATTGTATTGAACGGCCAAAGGATTGTGCTAGATTGGCTTAGATGCAACGCGCCATTGATGTCACTGCGCCGGATACCCTTGAGCCTTTAAGCGCGCCGCGCCGCCAGGTCGCGCTCGCCGCCGCTGCCATCGTCTGCCTGGGCGCGCTCGCCTACGCCAACAGCTTTGCGGGCCGCTTCATCTTTGACGACCGCGCCATTCTCGAAGACGCTTCGATCCGCCAGCTCTGGCCGCCGTGGACGGCGATGTTGTCGCCGACCAACATTGCCCGCCCGGTCGTCGGCCTGACCTTCGCCATCAACTATGCGATCAGCGGCCTTGAAGTCTGGAGCTATCATCTGCTCAACCTGCTCATCCACCTGCTGGCGGCGCTGGCGTTGTTCGGCATCGTGCGGCGGGCGCTGGTAAGCGAGCGATTGCGCGCCCGCTTCGGCGCGGCCTCGGTCTGGTTGGCCGCCGCTGTCGCCGTGGTCTGGGCCGTTCACCCCTTACAGACGCAAGCGGTGACTTACATCGTCCAGCGCGGCGAATCGCTGATGGGGCTGATGTACCTGGCGACGCTTTACGCGGTGATCCGCGCTGCCGAAACGGCGAGCCGCCGCTGGATCGTCGCGGCCGTCATCAGTTGCGCCATCGGCATGGCGACCAAGCCGGTGATGGCCACCGCGCCCATCATCGCCCTGTTGTTCGATGTGATCTTTGTCGCCGGCTCGTTGAAAGTCGCGCTGCGCCGCCGCTGGGGCTTGTACACGGCGATGGCTGCGACGTGGGGGATTATGGCGGCAACCATCGCCGCGCCGACGCCGGCAGACTGGTCTGTCGGCTTCAGGATGAAAACGTTGACGCCGCTCGAATACCTGCAAACGCAGTTCGGCGTCATCACACATTACCTGCGACTGGCCATCTGGCCCGACTCGCAAGTTTTAGATTACGGCTGGCCGGTGGCGCGCACCGCGTCTGAGATTCTGCCGTTTGCGGTTTTCATTGTTGGGCTGGCCGCCGCGAGCCTGTGGGCGCTCGCGCGCCGCCCGGCGCCGGGGTTTCTCGGCGCGTGGTTCTTCCTGATCCTCGCGCCGACTTCGAGCGTGATGCCCATCGCCGACCTCGCCTTCGAGCATCGCATGTATTTGCCGCTGGCGGCGGTCGTCGCGCTGATCGTCATCGGCGGTTATGCGACAGGACAAATGATGCTGGCGCGTCTGGTTCGATCCGAGATGCAGCGCCGGCAACTTGGCCGCTCGCTTGCCGCGGGCGCGCTTGCGGTGATTGTCGCGTCGCTCGCGTCGCTGACCTTCTTGCGTAACACGTATTACCAGAGCGACATCGTGATGTGGGCCGACGTCGTCAAGAAGCGGCCCGCCAACGCCCGCGCCCACAACAATCTCGGCATGTTTTTGGCCGAGCGCGGCCAGTACGACGAGGCGCTGGCGCACTTTGACGAAGCCTGCCGCTTGAATCCCGAAGACGCGCTCGCCAAAAACAACCTCGCGTTGACGCTCTTCAACCAGGGCCGCGTCGCTGAAGCCATCCCGCTTTACCGCGAAGCGCTTCAGCGTAAGCCGGATTACACAGACGCGCACTTCAATCTAGGCCGCGCCCTGTTTGCACAAGGCGATCTCGAAGCCGCCAAAGCGCAGTTCGTCGCCACGACGGAGCTCGACCCGGCCTATGCCGAAGCCTTCTTCGGCTGGGCCATCATGCTGAAGAAACAAGGCCGCGCGGCAGAGGCCGTCGAGCCTTTGCGCCGCGCCGTCGCGCTGCGTCCGAACTGGCCTGAAGCGGCAAACGAACTGGCTCTGCTGCGAACCGCAGAGGCGCAATCTGCCGGCCGACATTAGCGATTCCGGTGGCGGATTGTCGGCGTCGGGACGCCCGAACGGGGTATGGCAAACGCCGAAAAATGCATGCGGAAAAATAGTGTTGACAGTGGTCAGGGCGGATGGTAAAACGTGACTGCCTGACAAGGCACCAGGTATTTTCAAGCGGTTGTGAAGAATAACCAGGCTGCCGAATCAATAAGCTCGACAGCCCGCCCGTCCCCTCAGCGGCGCCCCATTTGCCGACCTCACAACCTTACTCGCTTCGACCCCCATTGACGCGGCCCCTACAAGCCAATTTTGGATTTTGGATTGCCGATTTTGAATTGGCGGATCAAGAGCCTGACATTTTCTCTTCATCTAAAATTCAAAATCTAAAATCTAAATCGGAACTCCTTCCTGGGGGCTGTCATGTTCGGATCAAAGAAGAAGAGCATCGTCGGGCTGGACATCGGCTCAAGCGCGTTAAAGGCCGTCGAACTCAGGCCCGCGCGCAACGGCTTCGAGCTGGTACACATCGCGCATCAGAATTTGCAATCCGACACCATCGTCGACGGACACATCATCGATCTCAATCACGTCTCGGACTCGATCAACCGTATCTGGTCGGACAGCAGCATCAAGACCAATCAGGTCGCCACCTCGCTGTCGGGCCACGCCGTCATTGTTAAAAAGATATTGCTGCCACAGATGTCGAGCGAAGAGCTGGACGAGCAAATTCACTGGGAAGCCGAACAGTACATTCCTTTCGACATCAACGACGTGAATCTCTACCACGAAGTCATCGGCCACGATCCGAGCGGCCAGAATATGGACGTGCTGCTGGTCGCCTGCAAGCGCGACAAGATCGCCCAGTTCACCCAGGTCATCTCGCAAGCCGGCAAGCAGCCGGTGATCGTTGACGTGGATGCCTTCGCGCTACAGAACGCCTACGAGGTGAACTACACGCCGTCGCCGGCGCAGACCGTGGCGCTCTTAGACATCGGCGCGTCGGTGATGACGATCAACATCGTGCGCGGCGTCACTTCGATCTTCACGCGCGACATCTCGGCGGGCGGCAACCAGTACACCGACCTCTTGCAGAAAGAGATGAACCTGACCTTCGAGCAGGCCGAATCCGTGAAGCGCGGCGCCGGTCTCGAAGATCAAGGCGAATACCAGACGGCGCAGGTGGCGATGCAATCGGTGTCAGAGATGCTGGCGCTGGAAATCCAGCGCACCCTCGACTTCTTCCGCGCCACCGCGGTTGATTCGCCGAACATTGACCGCATGCTGATCGCCGGCGGCTCGTCGAAGGTCGAGCACCTGTGCGATTACCTCTCGGAAAAATTCCAGATGCCGGTCGAGCGCTTCGACGCGTTCCGCGCCATCCGCTATGACCACAAGCGCTTCGATGACGAATACCTCAGAGAACTGTCGCCGAACATGGCGGTCGCCGTCGGCCTGGCGGTTCGCGTCGCGGAGGTGAGCAAATGATCCGAGTTAACCTACTTGAAGGCACCGCCGAGCATCGCGTCGCCGTGCAGAAGACCAAAGTCGCGGCGCGGCGCGGCCAGCAGCTTTTTATGGTGGCGGCGGCGTTGATTATCTTTATGGTCGCGCTCGCAGGCGATCACCTGTGGACGACCAACGCCCACGCCGAAGCGCAGGCGCAGCTCGACCACGAGCAGGAAGTCGCCAAGAAGCTCGAAGCCGACGTGCAGCGCAAGAACGAGCTTGAAGCCGAGCTCAAGCAGGTCGAAGAGCGCATCAAGGTCATCAAGCAGTTGCGCGCCGAGCAGAAAGGCCCGGTCGCCTTGATGAGCGCCATCAACGAGCGCATGCCGGGCGGCCCGGCGGACTTCCGCCTCGACCAGATCACCCAGAAGGGCACGCACTTGCAGATCATCGGCACCTCGCTCAATCAGCAGGTCATCGCCGACTTCGCGCGCCAGCTGGAATTCTCGAACGGCTTGTTCAGCAATCTGGTGCCGACCATCGAAAGCACCGAGGTCAAGAGCGACGATGTCGCCGAGCGCAAGCAGGCCGACAAGGACGCCGACAAGGCTGCCGAAAAGAAAGACGGCAAGGATAGTAAGGACGCCAAGAAGGACGGCAAGAAGGAAAACGACAAGGCCGAAAGCGAAACCTCGCGCATCTTCCGCTTCACCATCGATTGCGACTACAACAAGCCGCGCGCCGAAGACGCCAAGGATGCGAAGACCACGCCGCCACCGGCACCGGGCAAGTAAGGGAGGGTTACTATGTCAGCTTCAGCACAAACCATAGTCAAACCGGCAGACGAGCAAGGCAACTTCTTTTCGCGCATGGCCTGGTACTACCAGATGGCCGTGCTCGTGGTGCTGGCCGGCCTGCTCTACTTCGCCGCCGACTACATGCTCTACAGCGACAAGCGCGCCGAGACCGGCAAGATCAAAGAGCAGGTCGAAACGCTCAAGGCGAAGAACCAGCAGGCGAGCATCATTCAGCAGAACCTCAAGGCCGCCGAAGCGACGCTGGCCGAGAAGCGCGACGAGATTGATCGGCTGCGCGACCTGCTGCCGGACGCCGTCGAAATCTCGCGCATCTACGACAGCCTCAAAGACCTGCTGCGCGCCCAGCGCCTAGAGCTGAAGCGCTTCTCGCCGGCCAAGTCCGAGACCAAAGAGTTCTACACGGCACAGCCGATCCTCATCGAAGTCACCGGCTCGTACGACGCGCTCGGTCAGTACTTCTCAGAGCTTGGCTTTTACCGCCGCATCCTGAGCGTCAGCGACGTCGATATCAAGCAGGCCGAAGACCCGGCCCAGGAAGCGGGCCGCTCGATCAACAGCTCTTTCGTGGTGACGGCGTTCTACATCTCGCCGGAAAACCTGGAGAAGCTGACGGCCAAGAAGCCTGCCGCGCCGCCGGCGCCCGGCACCCCGACCGAACAGAAAAAGTAGCGGAGTAGCGCAATGAAAACGACATCAACAAATCGCGTCTTGAAACGTTGGCTGCTCGCCGGCCTCGGCACGCTGGCCGTCCTTTGCGCCAGCGTCATCCAGGCCACGGCCCAGCAGAGCGCGACGGCCACGCCGCCGGCCGCCGCTTCGAATTCGCAAGCGCAGCCGGCACCGGGCGGCGCTAAAGAGAACCTCGGGCCGACCGCCGATTCGATTCGCCCGTATCGGCCCTACAACCGCGACCCGTTCAAGAAGCCGCTCAAGCCGAAGACGCCGAAGGACAAAGCCAAGCAGGCGGCTTTGCAGCTCGGTTATCCGGTGATCGAAACGCGCCGCGCCGAGTTCCGCCAGAAGGTCGGCGAAGCCCGCGAGCGCGGCCAGTCTGAGCCCGAACCGGTGATGCAATACCTGGTCAACGAGCTGGACGTGACCGGCGTGTTCCGCGACGACCGCGGCTACGGCGCGTTCGTCAAAGCACAGCCGACGGGCACGATGCTCTTCCTGCGCACCGGCACGCGCTGCTACAACGGCGAGGTCGTGCGCATCGAAGGCGACGAAGCGGGCGCATCGCGAGTGATGTTCCGCGAGTTCTTTAAAGTCGAGCAGAACGGCAAAGCCGTCACCCAGGAGCGCATGGTCGCGAAAGCGCCGGGACTGGGCTCGGCGAAATGATTTTGCCACGGCGGCGGCTGAGTCGCGCGCCGAAAGACTGTTTTTTATGCAACGGATTGATTGCGGTGGAGCGAGCGCGGGCAGACTTGATCGGAGCCCTCTTGATCGCGTTCGTTTCAGTTTCAACATCAGAGAGAGGGAGATTAAAAGCTATGTTCGCTAGGAGGCTCGTTGTATTCTTTATGCTCGTGGCGCTGGTGGGCAACCTCAGTCTGCTCGCCGTAGCGCGCCCGGCCATGGTTGCCTCAGAGGGTCAGGCGTTCACTTTAACGTCGCTCACGCACGAGACGGTCGGCGCTGAAACGCGCATCCTGATCGAGTCGAGCGCGCCTCCCCTCTACACCGTCTTTCGCCCGTCGCCGCAGTTGATCATTGTTGATCTGCCGGGCGGCGAGAGCGCATCGCTCCAGCCGCAATACGCGATCAAGAGCCCGCTGGTGGATACGGTCATGGTGCGCGAAACGCGCTCGGCGGCTTCGGGCCGCGCCGTCACCCGCGTCGAGATCAGGGTCAACGGCGAGGTGCATGACCGCTCGACGGTCAACGGCAACACGCTGGTCATCGCACTGGCGCGCGAAGCCGGATCGTCGAATGTCAAGCAAGCGGAACCGCCCGCCAGCTCCGGCGTCTACGTCTACCCGACGCCGACCGTCAAAGGCAGCGCGCACGCCAACGAGCGCCCGGCGGTCAAGCCCGTCGCCAACCCCGTCGAACCGGAGCGCGCCGCGGCGCGTCCGGCATCCATGCGGACGGCGACGATGATTCAAAACGTGCGCGCCGAACAGCGCGACGGCGCTCTGCGCATCGTTGTGGACGCCAACGGCGCGGCGCAGTTCAAAGATTTCATGCTGCCGAACCCCTGGCGCGTTGTCGTTGACATCAGCGGCGTGCGCTCAGGCGTCGGCAACAAGACCGTGGCGCTCGATGGCGCGTCGGTCGAACGCTTGCGCGTCGGCCAGCCTTCAGCGAATGTCGTGCGCATCGTGCTGGACGCCAAAGCGATGGTCAATTACCGCGTCGAACGCGACGGCGATTCGCTGGTCATTGTCGTCGGCGACGCCCGCTCGACTCGCCGCGACGCCACCGTGCCCGAAGTGAAGGCTCAGGTGGCCACGCAGAAGACCGCGCCGGTTGCCGAGAGCAAGCCCGCGGACAATAAGCCGGGCGACGTGAAGGCCGTGGCGCAGACGGCGGACACCCGCAGTGCTGTGAATACCAAGGCCGCCGAGACGAAACCGCTGGCGAAGCAGGAAACCAAAGCCGCGCCGCCGAGCAGCGCATCCGTAGCGCCGCAGAAAGAAGTCAAGGTCGCCGGCCAGCGCGTCGAGAACAAGCCCGCGCCGAGCGCCGCCGCCGCGCCGCCCGCAAACCTGCTGGCGCAGAACCAGTCGGCGCCGCAACAGGCGACGCGCAACGCCATCACGCGCGGCCTGTCGGCGCAGCCGAATTCGTCCAACCCCGTCAAAGAGACCGTTACAACCAGTAGCCCCGCGCCGTCTAGCATGAGCAGCCCGGCGCAGCCCGGCTACATCCGCAGCGCGTCGGACGTGCCGCGCAATCCGTCAACGACCAGCTCGGCGCCGGCTCCGCGGCAGCGTGGCGAAGTGGCGTTTTGTGATTCGAGCTACGTCGGCGGCTTGATCAGCTTTGATCTGCGCTCCGGCGTCGATATTCGCGACATGCTGCGCTTCATCTCGCAGCAGTACGGCGTCAACTTCATCGTCGACAAGTCGGTCGGCGGCGTGCCGGTTGACCTGCGCATCAGCGATGAGCCGTGGAACCGCGTGATGGACGAAGTGCTGCGCGCCAACCGCCTCGGCGCGGTCTGCGGCGGCAACGGGCGGATCATCCGCATCGCCACGCTCGAAGCGATCAAGCAGGAAGAAGTCGCGCAGGCGGAGATCGCCGAAGCCCAGGCTCTAAAAATACCGCTGGTCACAGAGATCATACACCTCAAGTACGCTCGCGCCTTTGGCGCGCTGGGCGCTGGCGGCGGCGGTCGCTCTGGCGGCGCCAGCGGCGGCGGCGGCGGCAACGGCGGCAGCGGGCAGGGCTCGCTGCTATCAATCATCACAACACGGCTGAGCAAGCGCGGACGCATCGAGATGGACGGGCGCACCAATAGCCTGGTGATCGTTGATCTGCCCGAAAACATGCGGGTCATCAAAGACATGATCAGCCAGCTCGACCGGCCCGAACCGCAGGTCGAAATCGAAGCGCGCATCGTTATCGCCAGCCGCAACTTCCTGCGCGACCTCGGCGTCGAGCTGGCCGCCGGTGTGCTCGGCAGCAATGGCCGCGCCGGTGTGCTTGAGACCTCGCCGTTGCAACTGTCAAAGGGCAGCTTATCAAGCGGCGGCGGCAGTGCTGGCGGCTCTGCCAGCGGCCTTGGCCCGAACCTGCCGAACATCGCTTCCAGCGGCGCCTTGCGTGCCGGCTCGCCGAGCAGCATCCTCGGTCTGACGACGCTCGTCGGCACGGGGGTTTTGACCACCGCGCTGTCAGCGCAGGAGACCAAGGGGCAGATTCGCACGATTGCCAGCCCGCGCATCACGACGACTGACAACAAGACCGCAGAGATCGTCAACGGCGTGCAGATACCTGTGCAGACAAGCTCGAACAACACGATCACGACGACCTTTGTGACCGCGGCCTTGCGGCTTGAGATCACCCCGCAGATCGTCGAAGAGACCGGCGAAGTGCAGATGCACATCGTCGCCGAGAACAACACGGTCAACACGGCGCTCGCCAGCCAGTTGAACGGCGGCACGCCGGGCATCAACACGCAGTCGGCGGAATCTACCGTGCTGGTGCAGGACGGCGGCACGGCGGTGATGGGCGGCATCAACGTAGACACCGAAGGCAGCACGATCAACCGGACGCCCGGCCTGTCGCGCCTGCCGCTGCTCGGCGAGCTGTTCAAGCGCCGCACCGTGCGCCGCGATACGGATGAGATTCTCTTCTTCATCACGCCGCGCATCATCCACGAGAACGGCTTGATCGGCCCGCGCGCCCCGCAGCGTAGCTCGGTCGAAGGCCAGCCGAACCCGAACGCGCCGCAACGCGCTGCCACCCCGGCGGCGGGCGCAGCGCAGACCGCCGCGGCCAACGGCAAGGGCGGACAATAACTGAATTGCGGATTGCGGATTGCGGATTGCGGATTGAGAATGTCTCTGTGGACTTCATCAATTCGTCGTTCGCAGCTCGCAATCAGGGGAACGGATTCCAAGATCGAGAATCCGCAATCCGCAATCCGCAATCCGCAATCAAAAAGTTATGGGATTTGCAGACACGCTCAGCAACATCACGGAACGGATTGAAGGCTGCGCGGCGGCCATCATCCTGGGCATAGACGGCATCGCCATCGAGCGCCAGATCAAGCATGTCGCTCCACACCTCGACATTGACCTGATCGTCACAGAGTTCACGACGCTGGTGCGGCGCAATATGCGCACGGCGGCCGACGCCGAGATGGGCGAGATGGGCGAGATGGTCTTTGCCACAGATATGTTGACGCTGGTGCTGCGCCCGATCACCTCGGAATACTTCCTGATGCTGGCGCTCAATCCCGGCGGCAACGTCGGACGGGCGCGTTACGAACTCCGCAAAGCTCAGCTCGCGATGGAATCCGAATTCGCCATTTGAAAATCGTGACAAGTTACTAGCAACGATTGACAAGACGAGAACCCGGCAGAGTGGGTTCCGGTCACTTGTCACTCGTCACTGGTCACTCCGTTTAGCTGCAAGAGGCGCAAAGCCCGAGACGACAGATCGCAATCGTCGCCTTCACGCAATCATACTGGCGTGAACTTTGCGCTTCTTTGCGGCTGCATTCCCGCCTTTCAGACACTCACTCACAGCCTGCCGG
This sequence comes from Blastocatellia bacterium, assembly GCA_035275065.1. Taxonomy (NCBI): domain Bacteria; kingdom Pseudomonadati; phylum Acidobacteriota; class Blastocatellia; species Blastocatellia bacterium. The sequence goes on along the minus strand of DATENM010000040.1, from coordinate 11,907 downwards.
GGATTGCTTTTGCCTTTTGGCTATCGTTCGTTTATGATGCCACACGACCCGCCATGCACTTAAGCATCAGATCAAGGAGTTATATGGGGAAAGAACAAATCTATGATGCGATTGTTGTCGGCTCGGGCGCGACGGGAGGCTGGGCCGCAAAGGAATTGACCGAACGGGGACTGCGTGTGCTGGTACTCGAAGCGGGCCGCCAGCTCGACCCGCTCAAGGATTACACCGAGCACGTCTGGCCTTACGAAGTCGCGCACCGCGGCATCGTCCCGAGCACGCAGATTTACGGCAAGCGTCAGTCGGTGCAGGCCAAATGTTATGCCTGTAACGAGTACGGCAACCAGTTCTTCGTTGATGACGTAGACAACCCGTACACGACGCCCGCCGACAAGCCCTTCGACTGGATACGCGGCCGCCAGGTCGGCGGGCGCACGATTATGTGGGGCCGCCAGAGTTACCGCCTGTCGGATTATGATTTCAAAGCGGCGAGCCATGACGGTTACGGCGACGACTGGCCGATCAGTTATAAAGAGCTGGCGCCGTACTATGACAAGGTCGAATCGTTCATCGGCGTCAGCGGCACTTATGAAAACCTGCCGCAGCTGCCCGATGGCCATTTCCTGCCCGGCATGAAGATGGTCTGCGGCGAGCGCCTGTTGAAGCGCGCCGTCGAGAAGCGCTGGCCCGAGCGCCGCGTCACCATCGGGCGCACGGCGATCCTCACCGAGAAACATAATGGCCGCGCCGCCTGTCATTACTGCGGCCATTGCGAGCGCGGCTGCACGACACATTCATACTTCAGCAGCCCCGGCTCGACTTTGCCGGCGGCGGCAAAGACCGGGCGGCTGACGTTACAGCCGAACGCCATCGCCAGCCACGTCATCATGGATGCGAATACGGGCCGCGCCAAAGGCGTCGCGGTCATCGATCAGAACACCAGGCGCGCTTACGAAGTTTTCGGCAAAGTCGTCGTGCTGTGCGCCTCGACAATTGAATCCACGCGGTTGTTGCTAAACAGTGCGACGCGCCAGCACCCAGCGGGGCTGGGCAATTCGTCGGGCGTGCTCGGCCATTACCTGATGGATCATTTCTATCAAATCTCGGTCAGCGGCTTCATCCCCGAAACCGCGAACTACCCCTACAACTATGATGACGGGCGCGCGAACGGCGTCTACATCCCGCGCTTCCGCAACCTGACGGACAAGCAGCCGGGCTTCGTTCGCGGCTATGGCATCCAGGGCAGCGCCGCGCGCCAGATGCTGCCGACGACGATTCGCACCCTGACCGGCTTCGGGCCGGAGTTCAAGCGGCAAGTGCGCGAGGGCCACGCGCCGGCGCCATTTCGCTTGAGCGCTTTTGGCGAGATGCTGGCGCGCAAAGAGAACCGCGTGACGATCAGCAAAGAGGTGAAAGACGCGTGGGGTATCCCCGCGGCGCATATCGAATGCGCGCACAGCGACAACGAACGGGCGATGGCCAAAGACGCCATCGAGCAGTTAGAAGCGATGGCGCACGAGGCCGGCTTTGAGGTGGTGGGGAAGAACACGCGGCTCGCCAACCCCGGCCTCTGCATCCACGAGCTGGGCACGGCGCGCATGGGCAATGATGCGAAGACCTCCGTGTTGAACCGCTTCAACCAGAGCTGGGACGTCAAGAACCTGTTCCTCACCGACGGCGCATGTTTCGTTTCGACCGGCTGCCAGAACCCGACGCTGACGATGATGGCGATCACGGTGCGCGCCTGCGACTACATCGTTGACCAGTACAAGAAAGGCAATCTGTGAGTGACAAGTGACAAGTGACAAGTGACAAGACGATGTCGTTCCGTTTACCCGGAACGCATTCAGCAGGCGCGGCCCTCTTGTCACTTGTCACTTGTCACTCTCTGAGGAGAGAGCATGGACACAAAAACCTACTTGCGGTTGAGCGTGATGATGTTTTTGGAGTTCTTTGTCTGGGGCGCGTGGTTCGTGACGCTGGGCACACATCTCGGCGAAGAGTTGCGCTTCAGCGGCAGCCAGATCGGCTACACCTACTTGATGAACAACATCGCCGCCATCATCTCGCCGTTTTTCGTCGGCATGATCGCCGACCGCTATTTCGCCTCGCAGAAGCTAATGGGCCTGCTGCACTTGATCGGCGGCGGCTTGATGTTCTGGTCTGCCGGATTGACGACGTTCGGGCCGCTGCTCTTCGGCTTGCTGCTGTATAACCTGACTTACATGCCGACGCTGGCGCTGGTCAACGCCATCTCGTTCAGGCAGATGGAGACGCCGGAGCAACAGTTCCCCAAAGTGCGCGTCTGGGGCACCATCGGCTGGATCGTCGCCGGCCTGGTCATCTCCTTCATCCTCACGAAGTCGTATGGCGACGGCGTCGAGCGAACCGCCGTGCCGTTGAAGATGGCGGCAATCGCCTCGATCATTTTAGGGCTCTACTCGTTCACGCTGCCGAGCACGCCGCCGCAGAACGCCGGCAAGAAGATCAGCGCCGGCGAAGTCCTCGGCTTGAAGGCGCTGCGGCTGATGAAGCAGAAGTCGTTCTTCATCTTCGTCCTCTGCTCGCTGCTGATTTCGATCCCGCTCGCCTTCTATTACAGCTTCACCAACCTCTACCTGAACGACCTGGGCATGCAGGGAGTCGCCGCCAAGCAGAGCCTCGGGCAGATGTCTGAAGTCGGCTTCATGATTTTGATGCCGGTCTTCTTTGCGCGGCTCGGCGTCAAGAAGATGCTGCTGGTCGGCATGCTGGCGTGGGTGGTGCGCTACGCCTTCTTCGCGACCGGCAACCTCGGCTCGCTCGAATGGATGCTCTATGCCGGCATCCTGCTGCACGGCGTCTGTTACGATTTCTTCTTTGTCACCGGCCAGATTTACGTAGACAAGAAGGCGTCGCGCGACGTCCGCGCCAGCGCGCAGGGATTCATCACGCTGGTAACGTATGGCGTCGGCCTCGGACTCGGCACGGTGATCGCGGGCTACCTCGTCGAAGCGTTTACGAAAACCACGGCGGGCCGACCGGTTTATGACTGGAAAGCCATCTGGTGGATACCGGCGGTCTTTGCCGCCGCTGTGGCGCTCTTCTTTGCGCTGACGTTCAATGACCGCAAGGCCGAGCAGGCGGCGCAAGCCGACTAAAAGTAATCTACTGCACAAGACGAAAGCGCGGGGCCTGGCTGTCCCGCGCTTTGCTTCGGAGAGCATATGCGACTGGGACTCAACTTCGGCTACTGGGGCGCAGGCCCCGCCGATAACATTCAACTCGCGCAAGAAGCCGAGCGGCTCGGTTACGATTCGCTGTGGACGGCGGAGGCGTGGGGATCGGACGCCATATCGCCGCTCGTGTGGCTGGCGGCGCGCACCGAACGCATCCGCGTCGGCACGGCCATCATGCAGATACCTGCGCGCACGCCGGCGATGGCGGCGATGACCGCCGCGACGGTTGACCTGTTGACCGGAGGCCGTTTTCTGTTAGGACTCGGCGTCTCCGGGCCACAGGTCGTCGAAGGCTGGCACGGCGTCGTCTATGGAAAACTACTGACGCGAACGCGCGAATACGTCAGCATTGTGCGAACGATCTTGAAGCGCGAGCGACCGCTCGAACACCACGGCGAGTACTATGACATCCCAGTCAGCGGCGGCACCGGCCTGGGCAAGCCGCTCAAGCTGATCGTCCACCCCTTGCGCCCGAACATTCCCATCTACCTGGCGGCGATTGGCCCAAAGAATGTCGCGCTCGCGGCAGAGATTGCCGATGGCTGGCTGCCGGTCTTCTTCTCGCCGAAGCGCATGGAGGTCTTTCGCGCCTCGCTCGAAGAAGGGCTGGCGCGGCGCACCGATGGCAAGACGCTTGATGATCTCGACATCGCGCCGACGGTCTCTGTGGTGATGGGCGATGATGTGAATGCTTGCCGGCAGCAGATCAAGCCGCACCTGGCGCTCTACGTCGGCGGCATGGGAGCGCGCGGTAAGAATTTCTATAACGACCTGGCGCGGCGTTACGGTTACGAAGATGCGGCGGCGCGCATTCAGGATTTGTATCTGAGCGGCAAGAAGCATGAAGCCGTTGCCGCAGTGCCGGACGAACTGGTTGACGAAGTCGCGCTCTGCGGGCCGCGCGAGCGCATCAAAGATCAACTGGCGATGTGGCGCGAGGCCGGCGTCAAGACATTGATCTGCGGCGCGTCGAGCCTCGATGCGGTGCGCGCCGTCGCCGAACTCGCTCAGTAGTCACGACGCGCCGCCGCGTGTCTTAATTCTTTATGCCGTCATCCTCGATGCCGGTGAAGCTGTCGCCGGGGAACAGCCCGAGCCATTGATCCGACGAGGGCGTCAAAAACAACGTCGCATAAACCCGCTCGTTCAAGGCCGCCAGGTCGTCTGCCGCCGCCGTATCCACCAGCCATTCGTGCAACGTGCGGCGAAAGAGATATTCATTACGCACCGTGTCTATCGCGATAGCTCGCTCAAGCGCCGCCAGGGTGCGCTGCCATTCGCCATCGTCGGCGAAGCGTGAAAGGTTCTTGCTGCGAACCAGCGCGCGGCTTGCGGCATCGAGCCTCGCTTCCTCGGCGTGCCGGGCGGCGATGCGCGCCCAGCCGGCGTCTTCGGGCTGCGCGTCGAGCAGGCGCGGCGCGGTCGAGATGCCGCGCAGGATGGGCCGTTCGGCGACGACCATCTTGGTCATGGCGGCGCGGGCGGCGACTTCGGCGCGCGGCGGGCGGGCCGGCTCGGCGCTCGCCGGTGCTGCCGTTTGCGGCGCGGCCAGCTTGACACCGGCCCGCGCCAGGTCGAGCGGCCACATCACGGCAAGCTCCTGCAAGCGGGCGGTGTGGTAGTCGCGCAGCAAGGCGGCGCGCGCCTCAGCCGTCGCCGCCTGCCCGGCCTGATCGGCAACGTTCGCCGCGCGGATCAACTCTTGCAGAAAAGCCTGCGGGCCATAGAGCCCCGGCAACGCGTCAACCACGCGGCCCCGGCTATCGAGCACGTAATGGATGCTGTTGCCGGTCAGCGTGCGCTCAAGCCGCCGGCCATCGCCGAAATCAATTGTCACCCGCGGCGCCGGCCGCACCGACTGCCAGTGTAAGATATACCTCTCACGGAGCAGGCGCGAGATTTCTTGATTGGCGTAAAGCGTCAGGCGGAAGAAGCGGCTGTTGGCGCAACTGAGGTCTTCGTCGAGGCGGCCAAGCAAGCGCAGCGACAGGATCGGCTTGCCGCTCTGTTGCGCCGCCGCGCGGGCTTGCTCGAAGTCTGTGTGCCAGTAGAGCGCCGCCGCGAAACTGTCTTTCTGGCCCGCAATCGCGTCCATCGCTTCGCTGACGCGCCGCCAGGACGGGCTGGCCGCTGGCGCATGCGGCGAAGCGATCTCCAGTCGGCGGGCCTGGATGGCCTCGGCGTGCGCCGCCAGGAACGCTTCGAGCCCCGCGGCCCCCTGGCCGCGCAAGGCATGAATAGCGGTCGCGGCTTCGCCGGCATTTTCAGACACCGCTTGCCGGGCGAGCGCCGACAAATCGGTTTTGTTGGGATTGGCGAATGCGGAACCGGCAAGAGACAACACGAGCATCAACGCCAGGAGCTTGATAGGCATAAGGCCCTCCGCTGTGGTGTGCGAGGTGAATCGTCGCGATTTGCCGACACAACGCGCTACAGGCTACGAAACGCGCGCCGTCGTGTGAGGTTCCTTTTAGTTCCAGTGAATGACGAGGGGGATGGCGGAGGCCGCACATTGGCGCGCGGCCTCCGTAGAGTGGGGAGTTATTTGGTGTCGGCCTTCTTGATCGAAGTGATGGTCAGATACTTCTTGCCGTCTTTTTCGCTCACCGTGCCTTTGACCTCGACGCTCTCGGCGACGTAAGGAATGAGCTTTTCATTCTTGTTCTCGGCGTAGTCGCCTTCAATCGAATAAACGGTGCTGGTGCCGTCTTCGAGAATCGCCATCTGATTGCCGCGCTTGGCGCACGACAGGGCGCAAGCCTTGTGCGCTTCGCCCTTCTTGCCGCCCTTGTCATAGCATGGCTGATCGATGATCTCGCCCTTGAGCGTCACCTCTTTGTCGCTCGGTGCAGCACTGGCCGCCACCGCCGCGCCGATCAGCATCAGCGCCATACTCAAATAGATCATTGCTCGTTTCATTGTTGCAGTCTCCTTTCAGATTGCGGGTACTTGATTCCTTCCACTGAGCCTGTGCGAATTTCATCAGAACGTCAGCTTGAATGCAAGCTGAATGTTGCGCGGGCCGCCGCCGCCTAAGAACGGGTTGCCAATGCCAACGTCGGGCGTCACCGTGATCGGCAGGAAGCCGATGCCGCGCCCGGTCACAGGGTCTATGCCATTGAAGCTGGCATCGGCGGAAAAGCCCGGCAGCAGCGGCGACGAGAAATTCGGGTGATTGAAGACGTTGAAGATTTCCGCGCGCAGCTGCACCTTGACCCGTTCGCTGATCGGCGTCGTCTTGAAGATCGAAAAGTCGAAATTGCTGTAGCCCGGCCCCTTGAGCGAATTGCGACCTAAGCTACCAAAGTGCTGCGTGCCCGGTATGCACGAGCCGGCGCTGCCGTCGCCCGTCGGGTCGAGCGTGCAAGGCACCTTGAACGCCGCGAGGTTCAGGAAATTGTCCGGCGCGTGCGTGCCGGCGTACGGGTCGCCAACCAGGTCTGGGCGCGGAAAGAATTCGCCGGTGCCGTTGTAGTCGTCGAACAAATTCACATGAAACGGACTGCCGCTGCGCACTGTGACGATGCCATTCACCTGCCAGCCGTCGCCGACTCTAGGATGCTTCTTCCACCAGCCCGGTATTTGATAGCTCCACGTCCAGGTGAAGCGGTGGCGCACGTCGAAGTTCGAGTTGCCGCGCTCCTGGTCTGTGCGAAAGCTGTTGTCCGGCTGTGTGGCATTGGCGACATAGTCCTGGCCGTCCGAGGCGTTGTCTATCGAATGCGACCAGGTATAGATGACTTGCGTCGAAAATCCGTGACGGTCGCGCAGCGAGAGACTGGTTTGCAGCGCGTTGTAGTTCGAGTTCGCCGTCGTTTCCAGGTGGTTGACATAAAAGAAGGTGCCGCCCGACGGCGCGAACGGCCCATTATCGAATGGCCGCGCCGTCGAAACCCGCGGGTTCACCGGCTGATTGATGTCGCGATAGCGGAAGAGCTTGGCGCCCGCCGAGCCGACGTAGCCGACCTCGAAGACGACGTTCTTGAACAGCTCTTGCTGAATGTTCAAGTTGTAGTTCTGCACGTACGGCGTGCGAATGTGGCGGTCAACGGCGAAGACATCCGAATCCAGAAAATCGGTAAAGATCGGCACCCCCGGCTGAATCACATCCACGGTCGAAAACGAGAAGAGGATCGGCGACGGGCCGACGGGATTATAAGCCGGGCCGGGGTTGAACGTATTGAACGGCAACTGGCCGACGAAGAAGTCCTGCGAATACGCGTCGTAGAACAATCCCCAACCGGCGCGCACCACCGTCCGGCCTTTGCCGCTGACGTCCCAGGCCAGGCCGATGCGCGGCGAGAAGTTGTTCAGGTCGCGCTCGTACAATTGATCAAGCCCGGGGCTTCCGACCTGCACCAGCCCGCGTTGGGGATCAAAGTTGCTCAACAGATTGTCCTTCTCGCCGATGACGCCAAAATAGTCATAGCGCAGTCCGAGATTGAGCGTCAGCCGCTTGCTCCAGCGGAAGGTGTCTTGCAAGTAACCGGCGTGCGAGTTCTGAAATGTCTTGCGCCGCGAATCGCCGCGCGCCGCGCGCCCGCCGCTCAAGGTGCCTGAAAGAAAATCTTCGAGCGAGGCGAAGTCCAGCCGCCCGCGATAGCCCGCGTCAAAGAACGCATCCACGAAGGTGCGGCGGAATTCGTAGCCCATCTTTAAGTCATGGCGTGTGAGCTTCCACGACAGGTTATCGATGAAATGCCAGTTGGTGTCGACGCGGGCGCGCGGCACCGAGAGCGTCGCGCCCAGCGACGCCAGCGACGAGCCGAAGACAGGGTCGTTGCGGATGCGAATGAACGGCAGGCCGAAATCCTGCTGGCCGCTGATGCCTGTGTTCAAGCCAATCGAGCTGGGATCAAAATCGCTGTCTTCAGGAAAGAAGCCTTCGTCGAAGCGGTTGTAACCGAAGCGCGCTTCATTGACTTTCTGCGCCGACAGAATTTTTAAGTACGACAGCGACACCAGGTGAACCGTCGTCGGCGTGACGGTGTTAAAGCCCGGCAAGACGTTGCCCGCCAGAATCGCCAGCGGGAACGACTGGTCGCTGGTGCCAAAGTAGTAGCGCCCGGTGAGCTGGTTCTGCTCGTTGAACGAATGATCGAGCTTGGCGATGAAGCTATTCACATTGTTGGTCGCCGGCGCGGTGACAAAAAGATTCGGCGACGGGTCGAACAACGGCACGGGATTGTTCGGCGTCGGCCAGGGATTGCGCTGGAGCAGCTTGGCAATCACCGGGTTGGTCGCGCCGCCGAGCGCGGCAATCTCGCGCGGGTCGGGAACGCGCGCTACCGAGTTCAAGCCGACGTCTTCGCGCTGGCCCTCGTAAGCCGTGAACCAGAAAGTGCGGTTGCGAACGAAGGGGCCGCCGGCAGCAAAGCCGAATTGATGATTGGTGAACTCGGTCTGCGGGTTCGGCCTGGTGTTATAAAAGTTGCGCGCATCAAACTTGTTGTCGCGCAGAAACTCGAACGCCGAGCCATGAATGTCGTTGGTGCCCGACTTGGTAACCAGATTCACAATCGCGCCGGAGTTGCGGCCGTACTCGGCTTCGAAGTTTGACAGCACCGCCGCTTCGGCAATGGCTTCGACCGGCAAGATGGTCGCGGGCGTGCCGAAGACGCCGGCTTCGTTGATGGCCGGCAGGTTGCGATAGCCGTCGTTCATGTCTGTGCCGTCGAGCAGGTAATTGTTCGAGCGCCCGCGATTGCCGTTGGCGCTGAAGAGGCCGAACGAGCCGGGCGAATCGGTCGCGCCCGACGGGTCGCCCGTCGCGCCCGGCGCGAGGACGAGGAACTTGGTGAAGTCGCGCCCGTTGATGGGAAGGTCTACCACGTCGCGGCCGGAGATGGTTCCGCCGAGCGTGTTGCTGGTGGTTTCGACCTGAACGGCGTTGGCGGTAATGTTGACCGTCTCGCTGCCGCCGACCGAAAGCTGCGCGTCAACGCGGCGCTCGCTGGCGACGGCGACTTGAACGTCGGTGACGGCGTAGGCTTGAAAGCCGCTGGCCTGGACTTTGACTTCATACGACCCAATCGGCAACTCGGGGATCGAGAAGTTGCCCGCGTCGTCGGTGACGGTCGTTCGTTCGACGCCGGTGGCAAGGTTTCGGGCGGTGATGGTCGCGCCGGTGACGACCGCGCCTTGCGGGTCGGTGACGGTGCCGAGAATGGTGCCGCGGAAGGTCTGCGCGAAGGCGTGCGGCGCGGCGGCCGCGAGCAGCGCGCAGACAAGCGCCAACGTCGAAGCCGTTCGCGCACGGCGGCGGATGATTTTTGATCTCTGAGCTCGGGCCAATGAGCGAAATGGTGATTGCGACATCGAGTCCTCTCCTTTGTGACTTTCGGGGGCCATACCCTGCGGTTCGATGCGCCTATTCTATGGTGACAGGTGACGAGTGACAAGGTCGCGTCACTTGCCGCTTGTCTCTTATCACGCCGCGTTGGATAATCAGCCTCCGGTTTGATGATGGACACGTCGCCCGACACGGCCCGGCCCGAAGCGCTCGTCGCGGAGTTTCTCAGTGAATTTCGCGCGACGGGCGATTACCGCCGTGACTGCGTCGCGCGGCTGACGGCGCTCGCCACGGGCGACGACTCGCGGGCGGCGGAGGCGGCGACGAAAGTCCTCTTCGCGTCGCTGGTCGAGCGGCTGGCCGACTCCTTTTCGCCCGCCGACGTGTCGCTCTACAACCACGTCTTCGCGCAAGTCATCGAGCACTGTCGCCGGCTCGGCGGAGGCGGCGCGGTGGACGCGGCGCTGCATCGGTTCGGGCTGCGCGACGAAGCCGCGCTGCTCGGCCGCGCCGAATCGCTGCGCCGCAAGAGAACTATCCGGCGCTCGCGCTCGGCGGGCGTGCGGCGCGTAGTCGTGTTGTCGCGCGTGACGCTGGGCGCGGACGTAGCCATCACCAGCGTCGTCATCAGTCGCCTGGAGCATGAGTTCCCCGGCGCGGAGATCGTTCTGGTCGGCGGGCGCAAAGCCGCAGAGCTTTTCGGCGGCAACCGGCGCGTCCTGTTCAAGGAGATTCATTACCGCCGCGCCGGCAGAACCCTCGAACGCGTGCTCAGTTGGTTGGCCGTGACCGAGGCGGCGCGTGAAATGACTGCCGGCCTGTCGCCTGATGAATGGCTGATCGTTGATACAGACTCGCGGCTCACGCAACTGGGCCTGTTGCCGCTCACCGAGCACGAAGCGAACTACCTCTTCTTCCCGAGCCGCGAGTATGGCGCGACGACTGACCGCGCGCTCGGTCAACTGGCCGCCGCCTGGCTCGACGAAGTCTTCGACGCGCCTCGGCCTACGCTGCCGGGCGTGAGCCTGCGCCCCGCCGACATTCAGGCCGCGAGCCTGTTGACGAAGCGTTTGCGACAGAGCGGCGGGCGGCCTCTTGTCACGGTCAACTTCGGCGTCGGCGGCAACCCGGCCAAGCGCGTCAGTGACGAGTTCGAGCAATCGCTCGTCGCGCAAATGATCCGAGATGGCGCTACGGTCATTCTCGACAAAGGCGCGGGCGCGGACGAGGCGCGACGCGGCGACGCCGTCATCGCCTACGCCCGACGCGAAGCCGGCGCGAGCGTGTCCGAGTTGACGGAGAGCCATTTTGTCGAAACCTTAAATCGAATGCGCGACACGCGGCTTGTGGTCTGGGACGGCGGCGTCGGCAGGCTGGCGGCGCTGATCGCGCAGAGCGACTTCTACGTCGGCTACGACTCGGCGGGCCAGCACATCGCCGCCGCCGCCGGCACGCCGGGCGTCACCGTCTTTGCCGGCTACAGCTCGCCGCGCATGCTCGACCGCTGGCGGCCGACGGGGAGCGCCGCGTCTCACATCATCGCGGTTGACCCGTCGCGCGCCGTTGACGCGGGCGAAATTCTTTCGGCAACGCTCGCCGCCCTGCATCACTATGCGAATGACCATCCTTGAATTCACGCCGTGCGCCGACACGATCTTTCATGTCCGCCGTGACGCAGACGAGGGCTACGTCGCGAGCGACGGCCGCGCCATCACGATCAAGGCCGGCGCGAAGCTGCGCCCGCAAGCCATCTCGACCTACGCCGGCGGCAAGGCGACCAACGTGGCCCGCGTTCTGGATCGGCTGCTCACGGACGCGGACGCGGTCGAAGCCGAGCTGGTCGTCTTTCGCCCGGACTCCGCCGAAGGCCGCTACCTCCACGACCTGCAAACCGGCGCGCTCGTCCGCGTGCGCGTGCGGCCCGTGATCGTCGAGAGCCGCGCGCGGTTCTGCATAGACCTCACGGACCCTGCGACCTCGGAAGAGAACCGCGTCGAGTTCAACGTCAGTCCGCGCGCCATGTGGGCCGAGAGCGCGTTGGCGGCGGCGCTGGAATTTGTCTCGCGCATTGAGAGTGACGTGCTGTTGCTGGCCGGCAACCCGCCGATCATTGAGAGCCGCGGCGCGATGGCCGTTGAGCTGTATGCGCGGGTGATCGCCGCCGTGCGCCCGCGCGTCGGCTTGATCTCGCTCGACGCGGAGAAGGCGGCGCTGGCCAACTGCCTGATGGCGGCGGCGCGGCCCGACGTGGTCAAGATCAATGAAGCCGAATACGGCTCGGTCGAGCCGGCGCTGTGGGATGGGTTCGGCGGCGCGCTCGCCGTCACCGACGCGCGCGGCTGTCGCGTGTGGCAAGACCGCTCGCGCGGCGCGGCCGTCAGGGTGGAAGGCGTTCAAACC
>DATENM010000038.1 GCA_035275065.1 Blastocatellia bacterium | reverse complement strand
GAATACAAGAACGCTGAAGTCCCACCATACCCACTTAGCACGGTCGTGAGCGCGGAGCCAGATCGGCAAAGAAAGCGCCAGTGCCGGTAGGAGGTGATAAAACCAGAGCCTGAGGTAGATGTCCAACCTTCCCATTTACTTTTTTCAATTTGTCCCTGAGTAATTCGATGGGTGGCCTAACGCCCGCGTTCAGCGGGGCCGTGAGCGGCATTGGTCGAAGTATAAGAAACGTGCTTCACGGCCTCCGCTGCAACGCATTGTTAGGTTTCCCCTCGCGTTATCAGTGCTAGCTCAATCTTAGGAGATGGTTGTCTCTAGTTCCTTGATTGAGTTGATCACCACTTGATAACAGGTATTTTCCTTGATCAACCTAGACTTGGCTTCTTCAGCCGCTTCGGACAAGCTTATTTGCTGCCAGGAGCCAGCGGATATATCAAAACGCACGTTGAGTAGCTTTCTGATTGCTCTTGGCGCATCCGGAAACTTGATTTCAACGACGAATCCGTTTGACGCGGGATCAATCCCTTGATAAATCCAGTATTCAGCCGTTATCACTCTTTCCTTCGCAATCAGTCTTCTTAAGTATGTCAAGGCGATTCTGCTTCGTGTTTTTCCCAGTGCTGACAGGGCTGAAAGTTGATCCTCCACAGTAAACCTTCGAAATGAATTCCATTGTCTTCGCGATCTTTTCGCAACTTTAATGAGTTCTTCAAGGGCGGTCAGGCTAGAGAGGTTGGCCAATTGACTGATGATGTAAAGGCGTTGTTGACTTGAAATGTGAGATCGAAGTTTTCTGATGATGTCTACTTCGTTATCCATTATTCTCAACTCCTCCATCGCCTCTGGGACTTGGCTTATGGAAACCTAACGCCCGCGTTCAGGGGGGCCGTGAGCGGCATTCCGCTACCGATGACTACCGCACTCACGGCCTCCGCTGCAACGCTTTGTTGGGCGCCGCCGCAACCATTAGCCTTGCCAACTCGTCACCCCATCCGCCCCGACTCGCCGCGACGGCCACCACTT